>CAYTYG010000087.1:0-10639 GCA_964441515.1 uncultured Treponema sp. | reverse complement strand
GAGATCGCCCCATGACCAGCGCCAGCTTCACCGATTTTTACGAACTCACGATGGCCCAGGGCTACAGGGCCCACGGGATGGACCGGCCGGCGGTCTTCGAGGCTTTTTTCCGCAGCCACCCCTTCGGGGGCGGATACTCGGTCTTCGCGGGGCTGGAACCCCTGCTGCGGGACCTGGAGTCCCTGTCCTTCCGGCCGGAGGACCTGTCCTTCCTGGAGTCCCTGGGGATCTTCTCCGGGGACTTCCTGGGGTATTTGGAGTCTTTTCGGTTCAAGGGGGATGTCTGGGCTTTTTCCGAAGGGGACGTCATATTCCCGAGGGAGCCCCTGGTGCGGGTGCGCGGGAGCCTCGTCGAGTGCCAGATCATCGAGGGGCTGCTCCTGAACCGGATCAATTTCCAGAGCCTCATAGCCACGAAGACCGCCCGGATCTGCCAGGCGGCCGGGGGCGGGAAGGTCATGGAGTTCGGCCTGCGCCGCGCCCAGGGCCCGGACGGAGCCAACTCCGCGACCCGGGCTTCCTACATAGGGGGCGCCGTCGGGACCTCGAACGTACTGGCCGCGAGGCTCTACGGGATCCCCGCCCTGGGGACCATGGCGCATTCCTGGATCATGGCCTTTCCCTCGGAGCGCAAGGCCTTCGACGCGTACGCGGAGATGTACCCGCAGGCCGCTACATTCCTGGTGGACACCTACGACACCCTGGCCAGCGGCGTCCGAAACGCCATAGAGGCGGGCAGGGTCCTGGCGTCCCGGGGCCTCCGCTTCGGGATACGACTCGATTCCGGGGATATCCAGTATCTGGCCGGGGAGGCCCGAAGGATGCTGGACGAGGCGGGCCTCCGGGACGCCTTCATCGTCGCCTCGAACGACCTGGACGAACAGATCATCTCCGCCCTGACCGCGGCGGGGGCGCCCATCGACGTCTGGGGAGTGGGCACCCGCCTGGTCACCGGGGGAGACGACTCCGCCTTTACCGGGGTGTACAAGCTGGCCTCGGTGGAGCGGGACGGCCGGATGGAGAGCGCCATGAAGTTTTCCGACAATCCCGAAAAGTCCACGGAGCCCGGCGTCAAGGAGGTCTACCGCCTGTACAACGAGGAAGGACAGGCGCAGGCGGATATCCTGGCCGCGGAGGGCGAGATGCTGGAGCCGGGCGTCCCGAGGGTATTCCATCATCCGGCTCTGGACACACGGAGGTTCCGCATGATCCCCTGCGGGGAGATCCGCCCCATGCTCTCCAAGGTCATGGAGGGCGGGCGTCTCCTGGCCGAACCCCCGTCCCTGGCCGAAAGCCGCGCCCATTGCGCCGCGGAGCTGGGGAGGCTGGATCCGACGTACCGGCGCCTTTTAAATCCCCATGGCTACAAAGTTTCCATAACGGACGCCGTACGGGACCTCAAGGCGTCCTTCCAGGAACGGTTCCGGCCGGCCGACTGAGCCTTGGCACCCGAGGCTCGGAGATCCGGCAGGCCCTCGGGGGAAAAAAGAGGCGGCCTGGGGATTCGCCGCTTCTTTTCCCTTGTAGGGAATCGGGGTTCCAATTATTCTATGAGGTGCGTCTCCGAATCCCGAGAGTATAACAAGGAGAACCCATGGACGCTTCGATCGTGAATCCCTTCATCGCCGCAGCCTCCGGCGTGTTCAAGGAGATGTTCGCCCTGGAAATCGGCCCCGGGAAGCCTTTCGTGCTGGAGGAAGCCGCGGATTCCAAGTGGGAAATCTCCGGGCTCATCGGCCTGGCGGGCGCCGCGCAGGGCATCGTGGCCATCCGCCTCCCCAAGGGCATGGCGGAGATCCTCCTGGGACGCACCGGCATGAGCTTCAAGACGGACGAGGAGAAGCAGCAGATGGTCGGCGGGCTCGTCGCGGAGCTGACGAACATCGTCTCCGGCCATGCCGCCACGGCCTTCCAGAACATCAACCTGGACATAGCCCCCCCCGTCGTCGTCCGGGGGGACAAGCATCAGATATCCTGGCCCAAGATAGCCCCGGTCCTGGCCGTTCCCTTCGCAACCCCGGCGGGGGCTTTCGAGCTGGACGTCTGCTTCAAGGTGTCCTAGGGCCGACGGGGGATCCAGCAGGGTGTTGAAAATCTGTGTAGACACATTTTCAATACCCTGCTAGGCGGTAACGTCCCGAAGCCATTTTCGGGATGCCAGCCGCCACAGCCCAAGGCCGAATTTAGCCGCCTCGTCGGAGCAGAGGAGCAGGAAGACCAGCCAGGGCTCCAGCTTCCAGACAAAGGCCCCCAGCAGGGCCATGGGGACGCCCACCACCCAGACCCCGAAGATGTCGAAGAAGGCCCCGAAACGGGTGTCCCCGCCGGAGCGGCAGATGCCCACGACGAGATGCAGGTTGAAAACCTTGACGGGGAAGGAAGCGGCCAGGCACAGGACCATCGCCTGAGCCTGGCGCAGGATCTCCGGTTCCAGGAGGAACAGGAGGGGGATCAGCTTCCGGGCCGGCACCAGGATCAGGCCCATCCCGAAACCCAGGGCCAGGCCCAGCAGGGCGAATCTTCCGGCCCAGTCGTAGGCGCCGGAGTGGTTGCCTTCCCCGATGCGCTTTCCCAAGAGGACGGCGGATGCGTTGGCGGTCCCCATGAAGAGAACCTGGGCGAGCTGGGAGAAGGTGTTCTGGACGTTGAACGCCGCGATCGCGCCGGTGGAGATGCGGGCGAAGATCCCGTTGAAGAATGTTATCCCCAGGGACCAGGCCGCCTCGTTGAACACCACGGGCAGGGCTATGGCCGCGTAGCGGTAGATGAAGGCGCGGTTCCACGCCGTCATCTCTCGAAGGGTGCCCGCGGGCGGATACTTCCGGATGTAGACGCCCCCCAGGACGACGACGGCTTCTATGTACCGGGAGACGACGGTGGCGATGGCCGCCCCTCGCACGCCCAGGGCCGGAAACCCGAGCTTCCCGAAGATGAGGACCCAGTTGAGGACGACGTTGATCCCCAGGGACACGGTGGTGGCGGCCAGGGGGAGCTTGACCCGTTCCACGCCCCGGAGGGCCAGGGAGAAGATGAAACTGACGGCTATGGCCGGGTAGGTCCAAGCGCCGATGCGGAGGTAGTCCGATCCCAGCCCCAGGACCTCGGGATCCCGGGAATAGAGGCCCAGGATGAACCGGGGCGCCGCCCGGGAAACGGCGAGGAAGGCCAGGGAGGCCGCGAGCCCCATCGCCAGGGAAAGGCCCGTCGTACGCCGTATGCCCGGGATATCCTTTTTCCCCCAGAATTGGGCCACGAACACCCCGGCCCCGGACCCTATCCCGAACAAGAGTATCAGAAAGAGGAAGTAGATCTGGTTCCCCAGCCCCACGGCGGCCAATGCCGCGGAACCCAGCCTTCCCACCATGATGGTATCCACCAGGTTCACCGAGGATACGATAAGGTTCTGGAGCGCGATGGGGGCCGCTATCCGGAAGACGCTTACGAAAAAATGGCGGTCCGAAAGGAACCGCTCGATGCCCCGCCGTATGCCCGCTGCGTAGCCCATGCCGGCCATCTTACCGGAGAACGGCGCGGAGCCGCTAGGCTCGACCCTGCCGGGCGCGGAAGCCTAGGACGGTTTGCGGGAGAGGACGGCGACCACGTCTCCGAAGCCGAGGAGCTTGGCCGTCCGGTCCAGGAAGGCTTTTACGGCCGCGGGGGCCAAGCCCTGGGCCATGCCCCCCCAGGTCGCCCGCCGCACGGGGGGTAGACCCCTAGACCGGAGCAGGCGCTCCAGGCCGGAGGCGGAGAAGAGGTGCACGTGGTCCGCGATGGCGCTTCTCCATCCGCCCCGAAAGAGCAGGGCCTGGAGGCCGGCCGAGTTCGGCGTCACCGTCGCGCAGTAGCCCCCGGGCTTCAGGATACGTCGGATCTCGGACAGGAACTCCCCGGGCTCGTCCACGTGCTCGATCACGTGGCTGGAGTGGATGAAGTCGAAGGATTCGTCCGGGAAGGCCGCTTCCGCCAGGGTCCCCGTGTGGATGGAAACTCCCCGCACTTTTCGGCCGTACTCCGCGGAGGGCCCGCAGAGCTCCACGCCCCGGGCGTCCCAGCCCCGCCGGGCTGCGTATTCCACCAGGGCGCCGGTGGCGCAGCCGACGTCCAGGAGGCTTTTTCCCGCCGGCAGGGCCGCCTCGATCTCCGGGAACCCCAGATCCCCGAGGCCCAGGAGCATAAGGCGAAGGAAGGCCCCGGCGTTCTCGATCTCGTAGGCGAGGTATTCCTCGTCGTACCGGGCGGCCAGGTCCCGGGGCCGCGGCCGGGGATTCTGGAAAATATGCCCGCACCCCGCGCAGCGGGAGAAGGCAAAGGACCCCAGGTCCCAGAGCCGGCGGGACTCGGCGGACCCGCAGACGGGGCATGCCGCGGGGACCAGGACCTCGCCGGGGCCCGGGCGCTTGGAGTAGGTCTTGCGTTCGGACGGTCCAGCCATGGAACCAGTATCCACATGCGGGCCCCTCCGCGCCAGTGCCGCGTCCGGGCTTTTCAGGACAGATCGAGGCGCTCCACCCGTATCCTGGAGAGCGCACGATCCTCGGGTTTCCGGAAGAGGGGACCCAGGTCCAGCTTGCTTCCGCCCTCCAGGACCAGCATGGGAAGGCTTTCCCCGGGCCCGGGGCCCAGGAGCTCCAGGCTTCCCAGGATGCGCTTCCTGCGGTCCTTCGGGGCCGTCTCGAAGAGCCTTCCGCCGGATGCCGTCCTGCGTTCGACGGTGTTGAGCCGGAGATCCGAAAGCCAGGCCCGCAGCCTCTTGAGCAGGGCGGACGGTTCCTCCCGGCGGTTCAGGGTGATCCGCAACGAGGCGGACGCCACGGCGGGAACGGTTCCCGGGGCGACCGGGAGGACATCGCCCCCCAAGGCATCGCTTCCCAAGGCTTCGGAGAGGGCCCGACAGGCCTCCAGGAAGTCGGCGTCCGAAAGGGCCGGGGCGTCGGGCGGAAAGCCTCCCCCCAGGCCGTAGAGGGCCAGGACGCACTCGCCCGTGATCCCCGGGCCCACCCGCTCCCTCCACTCCGGGGAGCTCCAGAGCGACTCCTCCACCCGGAAGAGGCGCCCCACCAGGTGCCCGCGGCGGGAGAGGACCGCCCGAAGGAGCCAGGCCCCCAGGAAGTTCCGCCCCGCGCCGGACAGCCCCTCGGGAAGCCGGGCCCGCAGGAAGCGCGGCCGCATCCTCCGCTTGGCCCGGACGATGCGGCCGAGCTCCTCTAAAAGGCCTTCCTCCGCGGGGAGTATACGGTGTCCCAGGAGGGCTTCCCGCTCCTCCGCCGTCCCGCAGGCCCCGCATCCTCGGCAAGCCGCCGGGGAGCCGGGCCTGTCCCCAAGACCCGACATGCAGCCGCCCCAGTCCCCGCGGAGCCGGGCATCCCGAAGCCGGGCTTCCAGGAAGGCGGGGGACACCGCAGTATCCAGGAAATCCAGCGGCCGGAGCCGATCCTCTCCCTTTTTTCCCAGGAAGGGGGAGGCGGAACCCGGCGGGGAGTCCGAGGCGCCGGGGGTTCCGAGCGCCTTCTCCAGCTCGATCCTCAGGTTTCCTTCCACCCCCTGGTCGTAGGCGCAGCCGGCCCGGGCCGCCGCCTCCAGGGCGAAGGCCGTCTCGTGGGGGCCCAGGACGAGGTACTGGTCGACCGCGTACTCCTCCCAGTCCGAGGAGAGCCGGAACTCGAAGCCCGCCCCCTCGACCGCGGACCGGAGCCGGGCCGCCAGGGATTCCAGGAAGGCTCGGTCCAGGCAGGGGCGTTCGCCTCCCAGGGGAGTGAAGGGCATGCGAACCAGGTAGCCGAAGGAGAAGAGGACCCGGGCGGCGGAGGCCCGATCCGATCGGAGGCCCGCCAGGAAGCCGCAGAAGGAGGCGAACTCGGCGATGTCGGATTCCGTCTCCATCCCCGAGAGGATGTAGAAGAGCTTGAGCTCCCGCACCTTCTCCCGTAAAAGACGCTCCAGAAGGCGGAAAAGGATATCCGAGGACAGTCCCTTGGAGTAATAGGCCCGCATTCCCTCGGATATGCCCTCCACCCCCAGGGTGAAGCTGGTCTTTCCGGCCAGGAACTCCGCCTCCAGCAAACCGGGAACCGTCCAAAGGAGGTCGGCGCGCTGGCTCATCATGTTCACCCGTTCGAAGATCCGGTTCAGCCCCAGGATCAGGGCCGCTATATCCGAGTGGGAGTTGAAGTTGAAGGAATACAACTCCGCCGTGGAGGCGCCGGTATTCCGGGCCAAGTCCCGGGCGCTTTGGAGTATCCGTTCCCCCGGGAGCTCCCGGTAGGGCTTGTGCTCCCAGCCCTCGAAGCAGAAGCCGCAGAAGGAGGGGCACCCCCAGGAGAGCTGGACCCGGGCCGTCCCGGCCTCCTCGGTGTTGAGCAGGGGATACCGGTCCGCGAGGAGAGGGTCGGTGCGTCCCGGGCGCCACCTCGCGGCGCGCACGCGCCCACTTTTACCGGGGGGCTTTCCCGCGGCCCAGAAAGCGTCCGTCACCCGGGCCATGCGAAGCGCCCGCTCCCCGGGCGGGAGCCCCGAGGAGGCCGCCAGGGCCCGAACCAGGGCCGGGCCCCCGTCCTCGCCCTCCCCGAAGTAGATGCCGTCCACGAAGGAGTCCCCGTCCGGGAAGATCAGGGACTGGGAGGCGAGGGCGTTGGACCCCCCCAGGATGACGGCGGGCCAGGGGCGCCCGTCCCGGCGCGGGGCCTGCCGGGCGCCGGCCCGGAGGGGGAAACCGGAGTCCAGGAGCAGGCGGGGCAGGTTCACGAGCTCCAGGGCATAGGAACAGGATATAAGGAGGGCGTCGTAGTCCTCCGCGCCGTGGAGGCCGAAGATCCCGTACAGGGGCGGCAGGCCCGCGGACGCGAGCACCCTGCGGTCGGAGCGGGACGGGAAGAAGGCGAAATCCACGAAGGCCTCCTCGCCGAGAGCGGACCGGAGCAGCCGGTGAAGGAAGAGGTGGCCCGTGGAGGACGCCGTATCCCGGACCGGGGATAGCCGGACGGCCAGGTATCGCCCCCGTCCCTGTTCCCAGGGGGGATTGTCGGAGGCCGGGGACTGGCAGGGTTCCAGGAGCGCGGAGGACTGGAGGCGGGGCGCAAGGGCAAGGATTCCCGCGGAGAGGTCGGCCATGGACCCAGAATAGTGCCCGGGCGACGGAGCATCAAGCAGGGCCGGGAGCCCGCGTTTACCCGGGACGCCGGGGAAGGTATACTTCCCCCATGATGTCGTTCCCGGTCGCCACCCGTTCCCGTTCCCAGCTCGTGGACGTCACGGAACTCGTCCGAAAGGCCGTGCGGGAATCCGGGATACTCGAAGGGCTTTGCTGCGTGTCCACGCCCCATACCACGGCGGGCGTGGTCGTCAACGAGAACTCGGACCCGGACGTCGCGCGGGACCTGCTGGGGCACCTGGAGAGGCTGGTTCCCCGGGACGGGGGCTTCCGCCATTCCGAGGGCAACTCCGACGCCCACATCAAGGCCGTCCTGGCGGGGCCGTCCAAGGTCCTTCCCATCCACGCGGGGGAGCCGGTCCTGGGCGTCTGGCAGGGCGTATACCTGGCGGAATTCGACGGGCCCCGGTCGCGCACCCTCACGGTCTCCTGCGTCCCCGGCGCCTAGCCGGCCGCGGGAGGGCTTCCGTTTTCCGCCGAGCCTTTCACTCCCCGGGGATGCTCTCCTCCGAGGCTCCGCCCGCCATCCAGTACTCCCCCGAGAAGACGTACACGGGGCGAGCCGCCGCGTAGAGGCTGTCGTCCGCGTCCCCGTTCACGAAGACCGCGTCTCCGCCTATGCGGACCGCGGCCTCCCGGTCCGCGAGCCCGTAGGCCGCCGCCGCGGCCAGGGCCGCCGCCGCCGCGGAGCACGCGTCCCGGGGCCGGCCTCCCACGGCCAGGTTCGTCCGGGAGATGACCCGGGCGGCCAGGGGCGTTATACGTTCGCGACCGGCTTCGGAGGGGCCGGGCCCGCGGAAGGGCGCCAGGGCGTTTCGGAGGCTGCCCTCGGCCATGACAACGGCGAAGGACTCCCGGCCCACGCGGACGGGGAGGATGGAGAAGGCCTTGCCCGCCACGTCCACGGCCGCCGCGGAACGGTCCGCCTCCCCCTCCCGCAGGAGGGAGCCGGAGGGGGAAAGGGCGGGCCCCAGCTCCAGGGCGAAGCGCGTGGAGTCTATGACGTCCACCCGGGTCGAGCCCGCGGGCTCCCGGAATTCCAGGGCGTTCTTCCGCCCCCGGCCCGAATCGAAGAGGTACCGCGCGGCGCAGAGGGCGGCGGAAGGCGGCAAGGCCAGCTCCCCGCCCCGGGAATCGTAGCACTCCGCCCAGATGTCCCGCTCGGGCTTGGAAAGGACGATGAGGCCGTGGCCGCCCGCCCCCCGCCGCCTGCGGCAGAGGGAGGAGGCCAAGGCCCGGAAATCCGGAAGGGGGGCGGAATCCTCCCCGATGCGGTCGGCCAGCAGCCAGTCGACCCCGCAGACGTGGAGCTTGTAGAACCGGATGTCCATGGGGATACTCTACTTTCTTTGCCGCCCTTGCGGAAGAGGAAGGGTCAAGAATCCGACGGGCTTCAGAACCCCCAGAAGTGGACGGTTCCCGAGGGCGTGTCCTTTTTCATATACGGCGTCTTGCCTTCCCAGTCGAACTCCGGGTTGGTGTTGATCGCCACGACATGGATCTCCCTGGGTTCGGCGCCGGAGGACTCTTCCGGGAGCGCCTCGGAGGGGGCTTGGGCGAACTCGGCCGCTTCCTCGATCATCTCGGGAATCATGGCCCGCATCTTGTCGTTCGACCACGCGTACACCGTCTTCAGCAGGAAGACGATTTCCTGGCGGTTCGGGTAGGTCCGCTTCAGGGTGAGGACGACGCGGTCCATCCCTATGCCGTATTCCCTCTGGACGGCGTTCTTGCCGCCCGCAAGCTTGTGGAGGAGGGCCTGGAAGACCAGGACGTGGCCCGCCGCGCCGTAATCGATGAAGCCGACGAGCCTCTCCCCGTGATTCCGGAAGAAGAGCTGGAAGGACCGCAGGAGCTTGTGGGTGTCCAGGGCGCCGTTCTCTTCGAGGAAGTCCTCCTCGTTCAGGTTTATAAGGTAGGCGACCGGCGCGATGAGCAGCCGCGGGATGATCTCCTTGTAAAGCCCGTTCGCGATCTCCACCTGCCGGTCCATCCGTATAAGGCCGAGCTCCTGGACGTATACCAGATCATGCTCGGATACGTCGGCCGTCATGGACGCGCTCGAGAGGATGGGAATGAGGCATTTTTTGACCCTCTCGTCCCGGAACTGGGCGGCCAGGTACTCGATGTGGTTTCCCCTCTTGACGATTATGTTGTCGATGGCCTCGTCCACCTGGTCCGGGGATATCCGCTTGAGCCCCTTCGCGGGGGCGATCTCGTGGAAGAGCTCGCCGGCGATGGTGCTGACGATCCAGGGCTGACCCGACGAGTAGCGCCAGATGCGGTCGATCGCCCCCCGTTCGATCTTGGTCTTGCTCTCCTCCGCCCGGAAGGCGAACATGGAGTCCAGGTCCTCCCGGCGAAGGGAGTTCACCCGGAGGGTGGCGTCCTTGATGTTGAACTGCTTGTCGATCACGTCGTGGGTGGCGCAGAAGACGATGCTCTGGGGGAAGAGGGACGGCCTCTTGTCGTACCCCGCCCGTATCTGGCTCAGGAGGGAGGTGAGGACCTTTTCCTGGAGCGTGTCGATCTCGTCGACCAAAAGGACGATGGGCCTTCCGGAGCGCTTGGACCACTGGGTCAGGAATTCGTTGAAGGCCTGGTAGGGGCCGCGCCGCTCCAGGATCTCGGTGACCAGATCCTCCAGGTAATCGTCCCCGAAGTTGTCCCGCGCCCGGGAGGAGATTTCGAAGAGTACGCTGCGCATGCACTCCTCGATGTCCTCCTGGACGCCCCGCAGGGATTCCACGTTGAAATACAGGCACTTCGCCCGGTTGTCCCGGTTTATCTGCGCTGCGAGAGCGAGCAGGTAGGACGTCTTGCCGCACTGCTTCGGGCCGCAGATCAGGAAATACTTTTTTTGAAGGATGAGCTGCCAGACCTTGTCCGTGTCCAGACGCTTGATCGGGGGGACGCAGAGGTGATCGGTGTCGTTCACGGGGCCGGAATTGTTGAAGAATCGGTTGGTTAGCATTCCGGACCTCCTTGTTGTTCGTTACGGAACACTACCACATCCGCAGCGAAATCTCTACGGGTAGGGAGAGGTCCATCCCGCCGCCGTCCGGCTCCGCGCCGCGGGGGGAGGGAGGCCGCCCGCCGGTCGCATCCCGGCGGGCGGCGCGGCGTTCCGTGCTCTATCGCCCGGCCCGGCCCTCCAGGAACTCGAGGGCGAAGCCGGCCAGCAACGAGGCGCCCCGGCCCAGGATGTCGTCGTTAACCGCGAACTGGGGGGAATGGTGCTGGCGGTCGGTACCCTTGGCCGGGTCCCCCATCCCGAGGACCGCGAAGACGGCCGGGATCTTCTCCCCGTAGTAGCTGAAGTCCTCGGACCCCAGGATGATGGGCATCTCGACAAGGTTTTCGGCCCCCAGAAGCCTTTCCGCCGCGGACAGGAACGTATCGGTCAGGGCGGGATCGTTCACCGTCACGGGATAGATGCGGGTGTATTTCACCTCGGTCTTGCACCTCAGGGCCGAGGACACCCCGTCGACG
>CAYTYG010000086.1:0-10690 GCA_964441515.1 uncultured Treponema sp. | reverse complement strand
GGGGTCCACGGCCGAAAGGGGAAGGGAATACTTCTCCGCCGCCCCGGGCGCGCCGGCGGCCTTGACCGCGGCCTCCCTAAGGGTGTTCCACTCCCCGCAGGAGGGACAGCGGCCCAGCCACTTGGGTTCCTCGTGCCCGCAGGAGGAGCACCGATAGACCAAGTTTTTTTTCTTTTGCGAACTCATACCAGGAATACTAACGGAAACACCGTCCCCGCTTGAAGAGGCGCGCGCAAGGCCGACTTCTGGATCGTGGTCCAGGTAACGGCCGCCTTCTGCAACGTCGGGGGCTTCGGGCTCTGCGCCGCGCGAAAAGCGCAGGAAACGGCCCTTCCGCTACAGCACCAGGGCCTTGGGGATCTCGACCTTCTGGACCCCGAAGAGGCGCTTGAGCTCCTCCACGGAGCTATAGGCGGCTCCGGCCAGGCGATTGTAGACCTCCAGGAACTCGGCCAGCTCCCGGTCGGAGCCGGACCAGAGGGCGGAGGCGAAAGCCGCGCGGTACTGCCCCGCCTCGGCCAGCTGAAGGGTGGAAAGCCGCCCGAACTCGCGCTTGGCCCGGCCGTCCACCACGGCCTGATCTCCGTCAAATCCGATTGCGAATATAAAATCCTCGCGGGAAATCACGCGTTTCCTCCCGGAAAAAACGAATGGGCCGCCCCGAAGCGATCCCGGGGCAGCCCATAGTACCCTTTCCCGGGGCGGCGGTTCAACCGCCGCCCGATGCTCCCGGTCGCGGTGGCTCCTGCGGACCCGGGTAAAACGTCAGTCTACCGGGGAAAAACTCCCCTTGTCCGCTCCGCACATCGGGCAGACCCAGTCCGCCGGGATCTTCTCAAAGGGGGTTCCTGCCTTGACCCCATTGTCGGGGTCCCCTTCCGCGGGGTCGTAGATGTAGCCGCAAACGTCGCAAACGTACTTCTTCATGCAGATTCCTCCTGGCGCCGGTTTTCCCCCGGCGGTGGATTCCGGATACGGCCTCCGAAACGGCGGCCTCGTCCATCCCCTTCCTAGGCCTTCCAGAGGCCGTGGAGATTGCAGTACTCCCGCGCGGAAACCTTGGCGGCCTTGACGGGGAAGAAGGCCTCCGGGGCGTCCCCGGGCTTCAGGAAGGCGCGGTAGGCTATCCCGTCCGCGATCAGCTCGATCCACTCGATGTAGTGCTCGGGCGTGCTGGGATGCGCCACGGAGCCGACCTTGACCTTGTAGCCGTCCGGGGTCTTCTCGATCACGGGAACGTGCTTCTCCGTAGCCCCGTCGCTCGTATTCTCCTTCATCAGCTTCATCGGCTCGCCGCAGCAGACCAGCTCGCCGACCCCCCCGTGGACCACTTCCACGATGTTGCCGCACTTCATGCACTTGTAGACTTGCAGAACTTCCGCCATGGACACCTCCGTTTTTTCAAAATCCCGATTCTCGCCGCGTACGGCCTCCGACGCCGTCCGCGGCTCCGTCTCAGTAATTCTCCCCCAGGAGCTCGAAGTAGGACTGGGGATGGGCGCAGGCCGGGCAGGCCTTAGGTGCCTCGACGGCCTCCAGGATATACCCGCAGTTGAGGCAGCGCCACATCACGGGCTTGTCCCGCCGGAAAACCCGGCCGGAGTCCACGTTGGCCTTCAGGTCCTTGTAGCGCTTCGCGTGCTGCTTCTCGGCCACGGCTATGGCTTCGAAGACCGCGGCGATGGCGTCGAAGCCCTCGCCCCGGGCCGTCTTGGCGAAGTCCGGGTACATGGTCTTCCACTCGTAGTCCTCGCCCTCGGCCGCGTGGAGCAGATTCTCCGAGGTTGTGGCTATGGTCCCGGCCGGGAAGGAGGCGGATACCATGGCCTCACCCCCCTCCAGGAACTTATAGAGTCGCTTGGCGTGCTCCTTCTCCTGCTCGGCCGTCTCCTCGAAGACACGCTGGATCTGGACGAAGCCGTCCTTCTTGGCCTGGGAGGCGTAATAGGTATAGCGGTTCCGGGCCTGGGATTCCCCCGCGAAGGCCGTGAGAAGATTCTTTTCCGTTTGGGTTCCTTTTACGCTCTTCATGTCGCTCCTCTCCCTGCTTTTGATTGGACGTGAGAAGAAATTTACTCCAGCTCCCCCGGGGAAGCAAGTAGTTTTTTTCTATATTTCAAGAACTTTTCCTGTTTTAAGCACTGTGTCCTTCCCGGGGAGGCTTCGTCCACGGGGCGCGTCTTCCGCCCCGGGAAACCCGTCAATCCGGCACCCGGACCGAGAATTCGACCCGCCCCCCCGCGGAGGCGAACGTCAAGTCTCCCTTAAGCTGGCGCACAAGCTCCCGGACCATCAGAAGGCCGAACCCGCTTCCTTCCCCGGGTGAAAAGCCCTCCGGCAGGGGATTACCCGGGTTCGACACGGTCAGCGTCAATTGCCCCTCGGTCCTCTCAAACCGGGCGCGCACCGGTCCGTATCCATCCTTCGGGGAGTGCTTGTAGGCGTTTGTGACGAGTTCGTTGAGGATCAGGCCCAGGTTGGAGGCCCGCTTCGCGTCCCGGAGCAGGGAATCGACGGAGGACTTGAACGCCGGGGGCATCCCGGGATTCCCGATGGCGGACGAGACGCACATCGTGATTTCCCGCAGGTACTCGGGCAGATCGATCTCGTCGTCCCCCCGGCCCTCGTACATCAGGCGGTAGAGCGCGGACAGGGTGTCCACCCTGCCGCCCAGGGTTTCCAGGGCGGACCGGACGCCCTCGTCCGTCGTCCGGGATGTCTCGATGTGGATGATGGACGCGATCGTTGCGAAGGAGTTCTTAACCCTGTGCTGGAGCTCCGCGAAGAGCTTGGTCCTTTCCTCCAGGGCTGCCTGGGCGGCTTTGGCCGCGCGGCGCTGCCCCCGGACCAGAAAGAAAAGCTGGACTCCGGTCAGACAGGCGATGACCGCCACGGCGAACAGAACTAGGTTCATGGATCGAGACAGGAAGAGTTCCCGGGCCCTCTGCTCGACCAGGGAGTTGAGGCGGACCCGGTACGCGTCCATTTCCTCCTCGGGAACGCTCTTCCCGGTTATTTCGTGGATGATGGAAAGGACTAGCTTTTTGCCGTACAGCGGCGCGAACACCGGGGAGGCGTAGACTTCTACGGTGCGTATCTCCCCGCCGGCCAGCCGGTGGGGGAACACGAAGTAGTTCCGCTTCTGCTCGGCAGCCTTCTGCAGCTCCGACCGGATCTCCTCCGGGGGCAGCGCGTTGATCCGGTTGATGTTCATTCCCTTGAGGACGTCGACGGGATATCCGTAGAACTCCACGGCGGACTTGTTCGCGTCCCGGATGATTCCGGTATCCGGATCCACCAGGAGCATGACGGCCGTGTGGTCCTCCATGTAGTCGAACAACCTGGCCTGGCCCAGCGCCGGGGTCAAAGGGACGACAGCCAGGAGAACGGGGAGGAACAGCCGCCCCGGAACCCTTGAGGAGCGTATATGCCGGGTGCCCATGGAAGGGAGTATAGGACATGGAACGTGCCGAAACAATATCGGAGCGCAGGATTCACACCGGCCCCGGGAGCCTTCCGGGCGCTTGTCCGGCGCCGGGGAAACAGGAGGTTTTCCGGATTTTTCCGGCTTAACGCAAGCGCAAAGCGGATAGCGAGCGTCATCCGGATAGGGCGCACACCCGATGGGTCCGTGCCCCGGCGGGCCGGAAAGGAGGGCCGATGAACGAAACCGCAAGCTACGACGGAAGGGCGGAGGCCTACGCGGCCAAACCCGACATCCGGGAACGCATCCTTCAGTCCAGCCCCTCGCACATCTCGGACGCGGACCTGTTGGCCGTGATCCTGGGAAGCGGAACCCGGACGCGGGACGTTCGGGACCTGGCACGAGAGGTCCTGGACCGCATCGACCGGGAGCGGACGTCGCCCAGCGCGGAGTCCCTCGGCCGCCTGCCGGGGATAGGCCCCGCCCAGGCCTGCCGGGTCGCCGCCGTACTTGAACTGGGCAGGCGCCTGTACGGCCTCCGGGAGCGCAGGATATCCGGCCCCCGGGACGTCTTCCCCCTGGTCTCCCACTGGGCGGACCGGACGCGGGAGCGCTTCGCCGTCCTGACCCTGAACGGCGCCCACGAGGTCATCTCCGCCCGGGTCGTGTCCATGGGGCTGGTGAACCGGACCGTCGTCCACCCCCGGGAGGTCTACGCCGAGGCGATCACGGACCGCGCCTGCGCTATAATCGCCGTGCACAACCACCCGTCCGGCCGCCTGGACCCGTCCCCGGAAGACCGGGAGATCACGGACCGCCTTAGGGACGCGGGCCGGACCCTGGGCATACCCCTCCTGGACCACGTGATCTTCTCCCAGGAAAGCTATTGGAGCTTCGTGGAGCACGGCCTCCTGGAGCCGATGGAGGAGGGATAGGTGGCCGGGGCCGCACAGGAAAGCGTCCCCGGTTCTCACTCGTAAAGGGGGCTTCTCAGACCTCGGATATACAATTGGCCGGGCAGACCGCCTCGCAGCTTCCGCAGTCGATGCAGGCGTCCTCGTCGATGACGCGCTTGCCGCCCTCTCCCTCTTTAATGCAGGAAACCGGACACGCCGATTCGCAGGCTCCGCAGCCGATGCATTCTTCCTTGTTGATCCTTCGAGCCATCGTTCCCTCCCGAAAAATGAAGTATAAAGGCCTAGGCCCGCGCTCCGAGGAGACTCCCTCCCGGGATGCGGCGGGCACGGCTTTTCCATCCGTACGAGCAACCGTAGTATACGCAAAAAGAGATCCCGAAACAGCCAGTATCCCCTGGGTATGTTAAAAGTAAAACTTAATCGATTTTATAACACCCTGTGCGCGGCATCAAGTATTCCAAAAGGGTTTCAGGGGATACCGCCCTGGGCTCACGGCCTCGAAGACCTCGAGAGTCCCCTTTCCGGGCCGCCCCTCATCCCGTCCCGGCCCGTGGAAACCGGACCATGAAACGGGTTCCGGCGGCCACCGGGGGCAGGGACAGGCTACCGCCCACCTGCCGGGAAAGCATGTCCACAAGGACAAGGCCGAAGCCGTCGGAGGATTCCAAGGAAAACCCCGGGGGCAGCCCCACCCCGTCGTCCCGCACCTCCAGGACCAGGTCCGCCCCCTCGGCTTCCAGGGAAAGGCGGACGGTGCCTCCCCGCCCCTCCGGGAATGCGTATTTCAGACAGTCCGTGAGGAGCTCGTTGACGATGATGCCGAGGGGAATCGCGCGCTTCGGGTCGATCCGCACCCCCTCCAGCGACGTTTCCAGGGAAACCCTTTTTTCCTCGGCCGCGTGGCCCGAGAAGAGGGACTCGGCCACGTTCTTCAGGTACAGGTCGAGGTCCACCTCCTCCGTCTCCCCCGAGCGGAAGAGACGGTCGTACAGGACCGCCACCGCGTCGATGCGCCCCCGGAGGCTCTCCAGCACGGACCGCATCCGGGGATCCTCGATCCGGGAAGACTCGAGGCCCACAAGGCCGATGATGACCGACAGGGAGTTCTTGACCCTGTGCTGGAGTTCCCGGAAAAGGACCTCCTTTTCCGCGTAAGCGCGCTCCAGATCCCGTTCGGTCTTTCGGTTCTGCAGGAGGATGAGCCCAAGGCTCCAGGCCACCAAGGCTACGTGGGAGACAAGGAATGTGGCCGTGTTGACCGCGTCCGGCGTGAGGATGGAGGCCCGGGGCTGGAGGACGAAGACCAGGGCGCGCCCCAGAAAGAACGCCGAGAGGAGCAGGAACGTGACGGCGATCACGGGCGCCAGGGGGCCCGGAGTCCGGGGTTTCTCGCCCAGAAGGGCGGCCGCGCCCTCGATATAGGAAAGCGACAAAACACAAGAAAAAAGCACGACCCGGGCTTGCGTGGAGGGGAAAAGGAACGTGAAAACCGCGACAAGCAGCACGTCCAGGATCCAGACGGCGGCGTGCAACCCCAAAAGGAGGGGGCGGCCGGCGACCCTCCGAACCCCGATCAGGATCAGGAACTGCCCCAGGACCAGGGTGGCGTTGGACAGGACGATTCCTATCCAGGGAGTAATCCGGCCTTGCAAGAAGAGGAAAAGAACGCCGAGTACGTTCACGGCCGTGCCCAGCCCCCAGAAGAGCGAAGGCGGGCGGTCCCAGTTCGGGGTTTTCCTCCGCAGAGCCCCCGCGGCGAAGAAGAGCAGGCTGCATTCGCATCCCGAGACGATCATGAGCAGGACAAGGGTGCGGGGATCCATCCTTCGTTCTCCCTGGCAAAGCCCGAAAATCCGGTTACCCGAATATAAAGTCTAAACAAAATTCCCGGGAATGCCATAGAAAAAGCGCCGCCCGCGGGGGCGGCGCCTCTGGAGGATCCCGGTCCGTCAGATGACGCCGAGCTTCTTCCCCGCCCGTTCGAAGATGCCCAGGGCCTTGGTAAGCTGATCCTTCGTGTGCGTCGCCATGTAGCTGGTTCTAAGCAGGGCGTGGCCCTGCGGCACGGCCGGCGCGATCACGGGATTCGCGTAGACGCCCCCCTCGTAGAGCTCCTTCCAGAGGGTGAAGCAGGCATCGTCGTCCCCGATGATGACGGGGATGATCGGGGACTGGGTGTTCCCGATGTTGAAACCCAGCTCCCGGAAGCTTTTCATCATGAAGCGAGCGTTTTCCCAGAGCCGCTCCACGTGCTCCGGCTCGGTTTCCATGATGTCCAGGGCGGCCATGGCCGCCATGACGTTGGACGCCGGGAGGGAGGCCGAAAAGATGAAGGACCGGGCGGTGTGCTTGACGTAGTCCAGCACGTCCGCGTCGCCCGCGATGAATCCCCCCAGGGAGGCGAAGCTCTTGGAGAAGGTCCCCATCGTGAGGTCCACGTCCGCAAGCTGGTTGAAGTGGACGGCCGTGCCGCGCCCGCCCCCGAGCACTCCGACGGCGTGGGCGTCGTCCACGTAGAGGGCCGCGCCGTACTTCCGGCAGAGGGGCCCCAGCCGGGGCAGGTCCACGATGTCCCCGCCCATGGAGAACACACCGTCCACGACGACCATCACCCCCTTGTTCCCGGGAATCTTCTGGAGTATTCGCTCCAGCTGGTCCAGGTCGCCGTGCACGAAGCGCTTCACATCGCCGTACCCGAGCCGGCACGCGTCCACGATAGAGGCGTGGTCGTCCTTGTCCGTGATGACGATATCGTTGCGGCCGATGATGCAGGATATGGCCCCCAGGTTCGTCTGCATTCCCGTGGAAAACACGAGGGCGGCTTGACGCTTCATGAAGGCAGCCAGGCGCCGTTCCAGCTCCTCGTGGATGCAGAGGGTGCCGTTGATCAACCGGCTCCCGGTGCAGCTCGTTCCGAAGGTGTCGATGGCCTTCTGGGCGGCGGCCTTGACGCGGGGGTCGAAGGTGAGGCCCAGGTAATTGTTGGAGCCGAGCATGATGACCTTGCGGCCGGACATGGTCACCTCCGTGCCCTCCGTCCCCTCCAGGGGCTGGAAGAAGGGATAGAACCCTTTGGCCATGACCTTCTTGTGCTCGTCGAAGTCGCGGCATTTCTTGAGAATATCCAAAGCGTCTCCTTTCCGCGGCGCAGCGACTTCCGCGCGCGGCTTGCATGAACGCCCCCGTCCGTGCCGTTCGAGACCGGAGGCGTCGCCCTATTGAGAACCGTCCGCACGATCCGCCGGATTCGACGGAAAGCGTACGGCCCCTGGAGGCCGAACGGCCGCGGCGAGGACTTCCCGCGCGGCGACGGCTTCCTCCATCGGCCCTGCCAAATGGATAAGGATTGTACGTTTCGTCGGAGGAGACAGTCAATGCCGCCGGGTCAGGGTATCAGCCGGGGGGAACGCCCCCGGACTCCCGAACCAGGTAGATCCCCGGAAGGGACAGGAGAGTTACGGCTCCCTTGACCGCCACGTTGAACCAGAATATCTCCCACACTTGGGCGGCCGGCATCCCGAATCCCCAGCCGAAGGCGCACCAGGAGAAGATCAAGGAGTCCACGGGTATGCTGACGGCGTTGGACGCGAGGACGCGGGTCCACTGGAAACGCCCCGTCACGCGCGCGGTCCAGAGGTGGTATACCTCCGTATCGATCAGCTCGCTCGCCACCTCGGCCGCGATGCTGGAAAGGACTATGGTCCAGGCCGGCGCCAGGACGCGGGCGAAGGCTTCGTTCGTCGTCACTCCGGCGCCTTCCCATAAAGCCCAGGATGCTTCGGGAGGAAGGAGGCTGACCAGCCAGAGGAAGCCCGCCATGCAGAGGTTGACGGCCGCGGCCAGGAGGATCACCGTCCGCGCCGCTGATTTTCCCAGCCGCTTGTGGATCATGTCGCGCAGGGTGAACGTTATAGGGTAGACGAAGGTTCCCGCGTCCACCGCCAGGGAGGCCACCAAGGCGATCTTGAGGCTACCGATGTCCGCGAGCATCTGGGCGGCCACATAGGTACCCGCGAGGATGACGGCCGCCCTCGTCCCGGCCGCCCGCTCCTTGACGATATCCGGGTCCGTTCTCATTCCTTTTTGCCCTTTCCTTCCGCGGCGGGGGGCCCGGCCGCGCTTTCGACGGCCCGCCTTCCCCCGAACAGGCCCTTGAAGAGCTCCCCCAGGGACTTGCGCTTCAAGGCCCCGCGCATACCCGTGAATTCCTCCACGTCCCCGGGCTTGCCCGCCACCAGAAGCACGTCGTCCTTTCCAAGACGGTATTCCGGCGTGAAATAGAGGTATTCCGAACCGTCCATCTTCCGTATCGCGATGACGTTCACCCGGGCCTTCCTCCGGATGTCGGCCTCGACAAGGCTGCGGCCCGCGTAGGGTTCGGGAGTCCGGAGCTCCGCCATGACAAGGTTCTCGCTGATCTGTATATAGCTGAAAAGCGAGGGAGAGACGAGGGACGGCGCGATCTGGTTTGCCGCCTCCCGATCCGGATAGACGATCCGGGTCGCGCCGACCAGCCGGAGTATCCCCCCCTTCTGCTCGTCGTCCGCCTTTACGATAATATTGTTTATCTCGATGCTCTTAAGGTTGCTCACCACGAGGATGGACGCCTCGATCCCCTCGCCCACGTCCACCACCGCGGCGTCCAGTCCCTGGGGCACGATCCGGGCAAGGACTTCGCCGTCCGTTCCGTCGGCTATGAAGGCGCTCTTGGCCTCCTCCTTGTGCTTCTCCACCAGGGCCGGATCCTTGTCGACCAGGAGTATCTCGCAGTCGGCCTCGGACAATTTTTCCAGCATCGCGAGCCCGAAATCCCCCAGCCCGATTATTGCGAATTGCCTTGTCATGACCCGCTCCTTATCCAATCATGAGATTCGCGTCCGGATACTCCAGGAAGCGCTCGACCCGTTCCCGGCCGGAGGGAAGCGACATGGCGAAGAGCCCGACGCGCCCCGCGAACATGGTCAGTATCAATACCGACTTGGAGACGGCGCCCAGCCGCGCCGTGACCCCCAGGGAGAGGCCTACGGTACCGAAAGCGGAGACAGCCTCGAAGAAGATTTCCAGGAAGGAAAAACGGCCGGCCGCAAGTCCCTCGGACTCCGCCGCCAGGAGCGCGAGGGCGCTCAGGAAGACTATGCAAACGGCCTTGCCCAGCACCCCGAAGCTTTTGAGCGCAAGGGCCGGCGGCAGGGTTCTCCCGCGGATCTTGAGCCCCCAGCGCCGATCCGTGCGTCCGAAGGCCGCGGAAGCCAAGACGAAGAACGTGGTGGTCTTCACTCCACCGGCCGTTGACCCCGGAGAGCCTCCTATGAACATGAGCAGGAGGACCGCGAACAGGGAGGATGCCGCCAGGGCGGTCTGGGGAACGGTATTAAAGCCCGCCGTGCGGGGAGTGGCGGCTTGGAAAAGGGCCGCGAGGATCTTTCCACGGCCCGAAAGACCGGAGAACGCGTGGTTCCGTTCCGTGAAAAAAAAGAAGACCGCGGCTGCGGCGAGTAGCGAGGCGGAAACGCCCAGCACCACACGGGAATGGTCGGATAGCCGCCGTCGCCGGTCGGTCGCCGCCTTCCCTAAATCCTGTAGAACAAGGAAACCGACGCCCCCGGAAACGAGAAGGGACAGAGCGGCCAGGGTCACCCATGGATCCTCCGCGAACCTCTCCAGGTTGTCCGGAAGCGTGGAAAACCCAGCGTTGCAGAAGGCGCTCACGGCGTGGAAGGCCGCGTCGAAGGCAGGGCGCGGCGTACCGGCACCGCGAAACCGGGGAAAAAAGACCAGGAAGCCCAGGGCCTCGAAGGAAAAGGTCACGGCGACAATGTGCCGGATGATCGTTTTTGGATTGGACTCCACCTCGTCCATGTACAGGTCCTTGATCATCCCCCGGTTGAGAAGGGATATCCTCCTTCGGGGCAGTGCTATATAAAGAGTGGCGAAGGAAATGATGCCTAACCCGCCGAGTTGTATCAGAAGCCCAATGAGTGCCTGTCCGAAGACGCTATAGGAGGCGGTGTCCACGGTTATTAGTCCTGTCACGCAGACGGCGCTGGTGGCCGTAAACAGGGCATCCAGGTAAGAAAGTCGCCCTTGGCCGTTCCATACGCCGGGAAGGGCCAACAGCGCCGAGCCCGCCAGAATGAGTCCCGTGAAATACGCGAGGATCAAAAGCTTGTCGAGGGCAAGGCGAAGTCGCATCGAGGTCCGAGAATAGCATCCCGCAGGATTCGCGGCAAGGATTTCGCAAACCTAGCCTCGGGTAATACCGGGGCTAGGGAGCTCTGCCTTGTTATTTGGGCGAAAAAAAGCCTGGCGACGACCTACTCTCCCACCGCGAAGGCAGTACCATCGGCGT
>CAYTYG010000085.1:0-10842 GCA_964441515.1 uncultured Treponema sp. | reverse complement strand
CTCCGGAACCTCCAGCCCCGTTCTGATCCGAAACGTGCTGGTTCCGGAGCGCATCATATTCCCCGCCTTTTCCCACAAGCGGGACGCCCTGGTAGCGCTCGCGGAGACCCTCGCCACGGCTCCCCAGGTGAAAAGCCGGCCGGAGCTCGTATCCGAGATACTCCGCCGCGAGGAGCTCATGAGCACGGCCATCGGGCGGGGCATAGCCATACCCCACGTACGGCTCTCCTCGGTAACGGATCTTGTGGTGGCCGTGGGTATCAGCAAGTGCGACATCGTGGACTTCGCGTCCTTCGACGATTCGCCCGTACGGATACTCTTCATGATCGCTTCCGCGTACAACCAGCACGCGTATTACCTGCAGACCCTCTCGTATTTCAGCTCCAAGCTGAAGAACGCGGAGCTCCGGGAAACCCTCCTGAGCGCGACGGAGCCCCAGCAGGTGTACGACATCTTCGCGAAAGCGGACGAGACATAGGAAATGCCGGCTTGCCGGTCCGCCGTACCTGTAGGTATATTTCCTTAGGATAATGGAATACCAGTTTTCAAGAGGTCCCTTATGCCCACGTACGAATACGAGTGCACATCCTGCGGCCATACCTTCGAAGCCTTCCAGAGCATGTCCGACGCTCCGCTCTCCGAGTGCCCGGTCTGCGGAAAATTCGTCCGCCGGGTGATTTTCGGCGGGAGCGGCGTGATCTTCAAGGGTTCCGGGTTCTACGTGAACGATTCCAGGAAGAAAAACAGTCCCCCGGAGGCTTCAAAGCCCAAGGAAAAGCCCGCCGAGGCCAAGGCCAAGGAAAGCGTCTGATGCCCCGGGGCTATCCGCCCTGCGAGACGAGACCGTGAAAAAAGCCCGCTACTTCTGCGAGCACTGCGGGGCGGAGGTTGCCCGGGCCGCCCGGGTATGTCCGTCCTGCGGCCGTTTTTTTTCCTCCGTCAAGTGCCCCAAGTGCGGGTATTCGGGGGATCCGGAACGGTTCAAACGGGGTTGTCCCGTCTGCGGATACTCCTCTTCGACCCTTCCCGTTGCGGAAACGAAAAAAACAGCAGCCCCGTCGGGGCCGCTCCCGCTCTGGGTTTACATACTGGCCCTGGGGGCGTTGACGGCGGCCCTGAGCGTCTTTTTCGCCTACCTGCGGTGATTCGACGCCGGTAAAGCGCCTACGAAAACCTCAGCGCTCGCAGGCGCCGGCGTAGGGGTGACGGGGATCCCGTAGCATAACTCGGCTGTTCAATCCATCCTCGAGAAAAAACCGGGGGAAATCGAATGCCCCTACGGACGGCCCCCTCGGACCTTCGGTGTATTCCGGCTTTCCTCCGGGTCCGCGAAATCCGGGGGGTTCTCCATCCTTTCGGGGTGCAGAATGAGGCGCTGGAAGAGCGCCGCGGCCCGGGCGAAGTACAGGCCGTCCGCTATCCTCTCGTCCAGGGTGACCTTAATGTTGACGCAGCTGTGCTTGCGGAGGGTTCCGTCCGCCCCCCGCGTCTCCTTCTGGAACAGCCTTCCCATGACCACGAAGAGACTGGCCGTCCCCCATTCGTAGAGGTGGTGGAAAGGCGTCTCCAGCCCCAGGCTGCCCAGGTTCGCGAAGAAGGCGGATGCGTAGAGAGGATCGGCCTTCAGCATGAAATTCGGGGCGATATTGAAGCGGTCCAGGAGTCGGAAGGCGCGGGAGACTATGCCCTTGCCGAAAGGGATGCGGTGGAGGATGGACTGCTCCCTCTCGTCCGGGGAGAGGGAGTCCCCCCGGGCGAACGCGATGGCTTCCTCGAGGATCTCCGCAGCCCTGTCCGCCGTCAAGTCCGGGGGGAATTGTACCTGGGCGATGGACTCCCGGGCGTCCTCGGTCATGCGCTTTTTCACGATGAAGGAGAAGGAAAGGTCCTTGCGCTCGTAGAGGTGGCGGCCGTGGACGAAGCGGTTGAGCTTGGGCCGGAGGATGAAGGTCTGGGCCGCGGCGGTTAGGATGATTCCGAAGAGGGAGAACCGCCTTTCCCCGGATTCCGCGTTCCGGCGGTGCACGTAGCGTACGGCGGCGTCCACGTCTATATCCTTGGCGAAATAGACCGCGGACTGATTCTTTCCCGGCATGAGGAACGGCAGGATGGCGTGGAAGGGCCCGGGATCGCGGATCCTGCGGCCGTCCGCCCGGTCGATGAACACCATGGGAAGGACTATACCCGCAGGGGCCCCCGGCGTAAAGCGTCTATGGAAGGCCCGCTCACGCTCCCGGATCGGCCTCGCAAACGATGTGCCAGGCGTGGCAGTCTCCGCATTCCTCGATATGGTGCTTTTTCGAGAAGAGATCCCAGTGAGTTTTCTGCTCGGGGGTCAGGATGCCCGTGCCCCGACAGAGGGGACAGCGGTTGTCCAAGGCCGCCAGTACCGCGTCCCGTATGAAAGCGGACCTGTTCGGAACGCCGTCCAGGGCGCGGAGGAGCTCTTCCTCCGCCTTGAACGTAACGGTAGCCCCCTTGCGCGGCATATTCCCTCCCTTTTCCGGCCTCAGCGCCCTTTCGCCCGGCACCGCTCCACAGCCGCCTCGGCGAGTATCTGCATGGGATCCAGCAGGGGCACGTCGAAATCCCCGGTCCCCAGTGCCAGGGGGATCTCCGTGCAGCCCGCGATCAACACGTCCGCCCCCCGCGCCGCGAGCCGGTTTCCCGCCTCCCGCAGGAGCCGTCGCGGCTCCTCACCGCGGTTGCCCGCCTTGATCCCCCGCTTACCGTAAATTGCCTCCATGACGAAGCGCTCCTGGGCTTCCTCGTCGGGGTAATGGATGCGCCAGCCGGAGAGGTGCCGGTCGTAGAGGCCGGCCCGCACGCTCCCCGTCGTGGCCAGAACCCCGACGCGCTCCACGCCCGGGTGGGACGAACGGATGCGCCGGGCCAGTTCCTCGAAGGCGGAGAGGAAGGGGAAGGGCAGCGCGGCCCGCAGTCCCTCCAGGAATGCGTGGGCCGTCATGCAGGGTACGGTCCCCAAGGTGGCCCCCGCGGCGGCAAGGAGCTTCCCCGACGCGACGAGCGCGGGCAGGGGGTCCGGACCGCCGCCCAGGATGTTTGCCGTCCGGTCGGGTATGGAAGGGTCGCAGTTGACGAGTATGTGGATGTGATCCTGGTCCTTCTTGGCCGGGGTGGCCGCCACGACCTTGCGGAAAAACTCCACCGTGGCCTCCGGGCCCATCCCCCCGAGTATGCCCAGGACTTCGGACCGGGCGTCCATGGCTGCGGAACCGCTCACGGGAACCTCCTTGCGTCTAGGAACCTGCGAGCCAAGTATAGGCCGTGCCGGCTCCGTACGCAACGCCGGGCGCCCTCACGGCTTCGCGTGCGCCCAGATGGGGAAGACGTTGGAAATCTCCTTCACGAAGGGCATGGTCCTGAGGGTTGCGATGACGGCTTCGATGGCTTTCCATTCGCACTCGTGGGTGAAAAAGAGCAGGGTGGCGCACCCGGCGTTGTCCAACTCCTGGGTAAAGGTGGCTATGGAGATGCCGTGCATGCCCAGCATCGTCGTGATCTGGCCCAGGACGCCGGGGATGTCCCGCACCAGGATACGCACGTAGTACTCCGAGGGCCGGGCGCTGGATGGCGTCACCGGCATCTCCCGGTCCGACGAAACGATCTCGGATTCCGTAAGGTCCGGAAAACGGACCAGCTCTATGATGTCGGACACCACGGAGCTTCCCGTAGGAAGGTCTCCCGCGCCCTTCCCGTAGAGCATGAGCTGACCGACCGAGTCCCCCTCGATGGCCACGGCGTTATACGCCTCGTTCACGTTGGCCAGGGGGTGCCCCTTGGGGACGAGGCTGGGCGCCACGGAGAGATATAAATGTCCGTTTTCCCGCCCGGCCCCGGCCAGGAGCTTGATTCGGTACCCGAACCGGTCCGCCAAGGCGATGTCCGCGGACGTCACGGTCCCTATACCCCGGCGGACGATCTGGGACGGGGCCACGTATCCCTCGAAGCCCAGGGTCGCCAGGATGGCCAGCTTATAGGCCGCGTCGTAGCCGTCCACGTCCGCGGAGGGGTCCGCCTCCGCGTACCCCAGGGACTGGGCCTCCCGCAGGGCCTCCCCGTATTCGAGCCCGCGGTTCGTCATGGCGGAGAGGATGTAATTGGTCGTGCCGTTCAGGATACCGGTTATCCTCTCGATGTTATTCGCCGTCAGGCCCTCCCGCAGAAGCCGGATGATGGGTATGCCCCCCGCCACGGCGCCCTCGAAGGCTATGCGCCGGCCCGACTTCCGGGCTTCCGCGAAGATTTCGCGGCCGTGCAGGGCCAGGACGAGCTTATTGGCCGTAACCACGTCCTTCCCCGCGCGCAGGGCCCGAAGGATGTAATCCTTCGCGGGCTCCTCGCCGCCCAGGAGCTCCACCACGATGTGTATATCCGGATCGTCCAGGATTTCGTCCACGGAAACGGTCAGGATATCCGGGGGCACTTCGCAGGAGCGCTTTTTCGTCTTGTCCCGGACGAGTACTTTCTTGACCTCGATGGAGCAGGACGCCCTCCGGGCTATGGCCTGCGCGTGCTTGGACAGGATGCCGAACGCGCCGGAGCCCACGGTGCCCAGTCCCAGGAACGCGATCTGAACGGATTTCATCGAATTCCTCTTTTTAAACGAGACGATCTTTCCGGGAGATACTACGGAAATCCCTTGGGGGCATCAAGCCCCGGACGGGAGGTCAGGAGTCGGCGGGCTTCCTTTTCCGGGAGCTGTTTCTGAAAAAACCCTTGCGGGCGGAGGTCTTGGACTTCTCGATAGCCTGGCGGAGGTTTCCGACGCTCACCCGGGAGACGTATCCCGTAAGCCGTATAAGAAAATCCATGGTGCGGATGACCTGGGCGCGGGTGAACCGCGGCACCCTCCGCAACGCTTCCAGGTAGGCTTCCCGATCGAAGCCGTGTTCTTCCGCCTGGGCGAGGAAGTACCCCTCGTCCACCTTGTCGTCGTCGTAGAAAAACTGTCCCGTGTAGATGTTCCCCATGTGCCGGGACTCGATGTACAGAGGGGTGACTATATCCCAAAGGCCGTTCTTGCACCGATAGTCCACGTACTCGCCTTCCTTTACGCTGGTGGCCAGATACAGGTCGCTCTCGGTGCAGAAAGCCGCGGTCTTGGGGCTCCGTCGGTGGAACTTCGTGCAGATGTCCTGCCAGCCCGTGGCCAGGTGTATAGTCCCCTGGGTGTCCAGGATCGCGATGGCTATGCCGGTCAGTTCCGAAAAATTCTCCAGGAGGGCGTTCAGGGTGGAGAAGTCGATGATCTCCGTCAGGCGCAGGTCCCCAAGGTCGCCCTCCGGATTCGCGACGGTCTCCAGGAGGTTCCGAAGGCGTTTTTCACGGTCCTCCAGGGACTGCTCCAGCCGTATCCTCTCCGTGATGTCCCGGCCCATGCTGATCACGCCCGCCCTGCTTCCCGCTCCGTCGGCGATCGGTATCTTGGTCATCTCCAGGAAGGCGCTGCGGCTGTCGCCCGAGAAGGTGACCCATTCCTCGTTGGATATCTGGCGGTTAAGCTCCAGGGCAAGGAGGTCGTGCTCCCGGAAAGTCTCCGCGGTTTTCCGTTCGAAGAACTCGAAGTCCGTTTTCCCGACGAGGTCGGGCTCCGCCATTCCCACGAGACGCTCGAAGGCCGGATTGCAGGACTTGTAGCGGCCCTCGGTGTCCTTGATCCAGATCGGATCCGGCATGGTCCGGATCAGGGTCCGGAGGCGCTCCTCGGCCAGCCTCATGCGCTCGTGGGCGTGAAAGAGTTCCAGCGCCGTGTCCACGGCGGGCTGGAAGGGGAACCGGTCGGGACGGCGGAGGATATAGCCGTAGCGGGTGATGCCGCGGACCCTCTCCAGGATGTCCGGGTCCAGGGCGTCCAGGATGAACAGGACGGGAAGGCTTCGGGAGCGGAGTACGCCCCGGGCTGTTTCCTCGGCGTCCATCCCACGGGCAAGGTCGAAGCCTATCAAGGCGAGGTCCATCTCGAGATCGGCGTTCCTCGCCATCTCGACGGCCTTGGCCCCCGATGTGGCGATGAGCGTACGGTACCCGGAGCCTTCCAGGGACTTGGCCTCCGCCAGGGCCGTGCGCATGTCGTTCTCCGCCAGCAGTATGGTTTTCAAGACGGGTTCCCTATCCAAAGTATACCGGGTTCGGTTCCGGAATCAACTCCGGGCGGACTTTCCGTCGCCGCGGGTGGGGGATATACTCGGATCATGCCGGAATCGCAGAAGAACAACCCCCTCCACGGCGTAACCCTGGAGAGGATGGTGACGGAGCTGGCGGAGAGATACGGGTGGGAGGGCCTGGCAGAGCGCATCCCGATACGCTGTTTTTCCCGGGACCCGAGCGTAAAGTCGAGCCTCGTGTTCCTTCGACGCACGCCCTGGGCCCGCGCCAAGGTGGAAGCCCTGTACCTGGGCAGGCTCCCCCGACGGCGGAGGGGCGGGGCGGCGGGGCCGCGCCCGTGAGAGCATCCGCGGGCCGGCGGCGGGGTTCCAGGACCCCGCTTGCCTCCGCCGGGTTCGTCCTGTCCGCCCTGCTGGCCTGCGCCTGCGGAAAGCCTCCCTCCCGGGTGCTCGACCTCGGCCTGCGGGCGGCGATGGAGACCCACCACCCGGAGCGCCTCGAGCCCGGCTATGGGATCTGCGTCTTCGACCCCGGGGGAATCCTCTGGTCGAGGTTCGGCGGATACGCCGACGAGGCCGCGGGGATCCGGTACTCCCTGGATACCGTCTTCCGGGCCGGGGCGGTTTCGGAGGTCGTCACCGCCGTCCGGGTCCTCCAGCTCGCGGATTCCGGGGCTTTGGCCTTGGACCTGCCCGTCCGCACCTACGCCCCCGACATTTTTTCCCGGGCCCGGCCGGGGGACGGTTTGGACGAGGCGGGCGGACTGACGGCGGACCTCATCCTGAGCCACCGTTCCGGCTCCACGGCCAACTTCTTCCTCGGATTCAAGGGCTACGATCCCCTGCGGAACGTCGGGGATTTTCTGGCGGGCACCTGGCTCCGGTATCCCCCCGGCGCGAGGCATCTCCGAGCCGGAGGGCTCATCGACCTTATGGGGGCGATCGTGGAGCGGGTTGACGGTAAACCCTTCGAGGAATCGGTGGCGGAGGGCGTGTTTTCCCCCCTGGGCATGGGGGCCTCCTCGTTCCGCTTCCGACAGTCCCCCCTCCTAGCGGATCTCCGATACAAGAGCGGCGCCGCGGGCACCTACATCGCCAGCCTCCCGGAATTCCACGAAATCGAAGCGCCCTCTGGGTCCCTGCTCACCACCCTTCGGGACCTTTCGGCGCTCTACGGCGCCCTTCTTTCCCAGGCGGCCGGGAATGGGCCGGGGCTCGTTTCTATTACTTCCCTCGAGGCCCTGTTCTCCCCCCGGAGCCCCGAGACCCGCCGCCTCCAGGGCTACGACGCCGGGTACATCTGGCGCCTGGGATGCCCGGGGCTCGAGTACCTGGGGAAGACCGCATGGCTCACGGGAAAGTATATGAGCCATCGCAATGTCGTGATCCTGGCCGTGGACCTGGGCGTTGGGGTTGCCTGTTCGACGAACAATTGGAACATCCTGGAGGGCGACACCATCCTTCCCATGGCGGTCGACGTCCTGAAGGCCTACGCGGAGCTCGAGCTGGACAGGCCGGAGCCCTCCCGGGAACCGCCCCGGGCCGCGGCGGCGCCGGAGGACCTCAAGGCCGTTCTGCCCGGGGTGTACGCCTCGGAGTACGGGGCCTTCCGGATCGAGGCCCGGGACGGGAGCCTTTTCCTGGAGGGGGAGGGCGGGTACGCCCGGCTTACGTACTGCGAGGACGGGGTTCTCCGCCCGAACCCGCAGGGCTCCGCCGTCTCCCTGCGGCCGCTGTCCCCGGACCTGTTGGAAATCGAGAGGATCGGAGGCGCCCGGGCGGCGGCTCGCCGCGCGGAGGCTGGCCTCCAGGAGGCGTGGACCGCCCTCGCGGGAACCTACGGGCTCGCGGACCGTTCCAACCTCCGGAAGACGCGGCTGTACTCGTTCACGATCTCCGGGATGGGAAAGGCTCCGGTCATAAGCGTCGAGGACGCGGTTCCTTACCTGCTCCGCCCGCTTTCCCCCGGCATGGCCGAAATTCTATGCAACGAGGCGTCCATCCTGTTCGGCCGGGTTCTGTCCGTCGGAAAGCCCGGAGTACTCCTCTTGGACGGCTTGGCCTTCCGCCGGAACTGACGCAGGAGATCCTTTCGACGCTTTAGCCTCCCGGGCGGCCGGAAGCGGCCATGCCACCTTCCCGTCTATTTCCTTTCCAGCTGCTTGGCGACGAGAGCCAGATCGTCCCCGAGGCGGCAGAGAAGTTCCTCGTCCTTGCCCTCGTTCCAGGCCTCGTCCAGGTTAGCCCGGAACGAATAGTCGAAAAAGAGGGCCGCGATAATCCTGCCCACGCCGTCTATGTCGATGTCCCCGCGTATCCTCCCGGCCTGCCGCAGGGCTTCCACGATATGCGTAAAGAAGCGGCAAGGGGCGTCGAGCAGGTGGGTCCGGACGGAGTCCCGCGCGGCCTCATGCCGGTATTGGCTGGTCATCAGGATGCGCCAGGTCAACAGGGTTTCCCGGCCGGCCCTGCGGAAAAATCTCCGCGCCCCTTCCATCAGGAAACTCGCCAGGTCGAAGGGGCCGTCGCCTTCGAACATGCCCGGCGGCAGTTCGGCGAAGCCGGGGTGGATGAGGCGCTCGTCGAAACGGCGGAAGATTGCGGAAAGCAAATCCGCCTTGTTCTCGAAATGATTGTAGAGGGAAGCTTCGTTCAGTCCCAGCGCCCTCGTGATGTCCCGTACCGAGACCGCGTCATAGCCCCGTTTGGCAAAGAGCTCCAAGGCGGTTTCCAGGAGCCTTTCACGGGTCGTAACCGGACCCATTTCCGATTTTTTCGGTCTTCCCATGCCGGCAGGATCGCCCGGATTGAAACAAAAGTCAACATATGTTGAATATTAAGGGAGGATTGCTTGATTAAATAAACGAACGTTGATATAGTAACGGTTGTTGAAAGGCTCGCGCAGCATTTTTTCTGCGCCGTTCTACCGAAAGGAGGTTGAAATGAAACGTCGGGTACTGTTTTGCTTGGCGGCCTGCGTCGTTCTGGCTTGCGCCGGGTGTTCGAGCCTGGCGAAGGAACACCAGGAGGCGAGGAACCTCGCGATCCTGGATATCGATTTTAAAACCCTGAGGGATGGGACTTTTACGGGTTTCTATGAGGGAGGAATGCGCGGATGGCGCGAGAACGAGTGCACCGCGACGGTATCGGGGAAAAAGGTCGTCGACATCCGTCTCGTGTACAGCAAGGAGGACAGGCCCGAGGAGTTTTTTACGGATCTGTACGGCAGGGTGCTGGCGAAGCAGTCCCTTCAGGTGGACGTTGTCGGCGGCGCGACGCTCACCTCGAAAGCGCATCTGAAGGCTCTGGAAAACGCCCTTCTTAAAGGGCGGGAGTAGGGGAGGAAAACGTGAAGACGATTGTCGTCTATTATTCCTATACCGGGAACAACGCGGAGCTGGCCGCGCGGGTAGCGTCCGAGCTGGGCGCCGACCGGTTCCGGCTCACGGAAACGAAGCCGAGAACCACGAAGTCCATCATCCTGGACATGATGTTCCACAGAATGCCGAAACTGGAAGGGCTTCCCGAGAACATCGAGAGCTATGATCTCGTGATTTTCATGGGCCCGATCTGGATCTTCTCCATTCCCTCCCCCTTGCGCGCCTGTTTCCGTCAACTGAAGTCCAGGATAGGCAAGTACGCCTTCGTCTCCGTGAGCGGAGGCTCCCTGGGCCCGAATCCCAAGATCGCGTCGGAGCTCGTGCGCAGGCTCGGGAAGAAGCTGGTGATCCAGCTCGACCTGAACATCTACCATCTTTTGACGTTCGACAAGGAACCGACGTACGAAGAAACGGGGGTATATTCCCTGCGGGAGCATCCCCGGGACTTGGAGAGGCTGACCCGGATTGTCGTGGAGACGCTGGGCCGGGTGAATGTGTAGGAGCATCCGCAAAACGCCCGGCCCGGGGCGGAAACCGTTTCGCTTTTTCAAATATCCGGCTTGACACGCCCGCCCGGGGGACCGAAAAATGGCCCACGGCGGAGGCGCCGGCGGAAAGGCATCCCTGTCGGACTCGTTCATCCAAAGGAGCGAAACATGGACTGGAAAGAGATCGCGAACGGACCTTGGATCTGGATTGCGGGCGGGATCACCTCGCTCATCGGCCTGTATCAGGCTTGGTTTTTCTTGAACAAGGCGCGCGGCTTCATGCACTCCAACGGCTACACGCCCGCCGAGACCCGCCGCATGATCCGGGGCTCCGCGATCACGGCGATCGGCCCGGTGGTCGCGAACGTCTTCGTAATGATCGCCCTGGCCGTGGCCATCAGTCCGGGCCTGGCGTTCCAGCGGGAGGCCGTCGGCGTCGGCTCCGTCTTCACGGAGCTCGCCCAGGTTTCGAACGCGGCCATAGCCGCCGGCGAGGAGTTCGGCACCGAGAACTTCACGATGATCGGCTTCGCAGCCGCGGTCTTCATCATGAACATCGCCGGCTGGGGCTGGTCCGTGGAGGGGATCTTCACCCGGTACCTCGGCAAGGCGCGGCAGGCGCTGACGGGCGGGGACCCGAAGCTCCTGGCCGTCATAGGCTCCTGCGGCATGATCGCGGTCTTCACCTATTACTCCGTCACCAACGCCATGAAGGGCAACGGGTTCACGGTGGCTGTGATCGTTGCGGTCCTTTCCTCCATGTTCCTCTTTAAGCTGGCGGACTGGATCAAGAAGCCCAGCCTGAAGGAATGGGCCCTGGGAATAGCGATGTTCGTCGGCATGCTG
>CAYTYG010000084.1:2084-10848 GCA_964441515.1 uncultured Treponema sp. | reverse complement strand
GAACTCCCGAGCCAGGATCCGGGCCTTCTCGACATTCAGATCCGCCAGGGTCACGGACTTCACGTCCCCGTCGTCCCGGAGCCAGCGGTTCATCGGAACCGCCATATCCGCGCATCCGCCTAAAACCAAAACATCCATGGCGCACCTCCCTACGAGAGTATCGTCGCCGCGGCCCCGAGGAGGAACTCGACGAGTCCGTCCTCGGCCGCCCCCCGCCCTTGCGGCCCACCGGTACGGGGGGCCAGGGAGGCTATGCGGCGCCTGTGGTATTCCGAAACCTGCGCGAAGCCGTACAGCATGATGAGGTTGTCCACCGCCAATACCGCGGCCTCCAGGTCGATCCCGCCGGGGAGCTCTCCCCGGCCCCGGGCACCCTCCAGGTAGGCCCGGACGTGTCCGAAGCCCGTTTCCTCCACGCCGCCGGATACGGCCTCGGCGAAGCGGTTGAGCGAGGGGCTTCCGATCTCCGCGTAGAGCCTTAGGGCTCCGCGCCGGGATTCCGGCAGGGACCGTATGCGGCCGAAGAGGGCGCGGAAGTAGTCCCGCGCGGGAAGCCCCTTGTCCACGGAGCGGTAAAGCTCGTCGATGAGCGAAGCCCCGCGCCCGGCCACCGCGACGAAAAGGTCGTCCTTGTTCTCGAAGTACTTATACAGGGCGCCGTTCGACACCCCCGCGCGGGCGCAGATCCCGGAGATCCCGGCCCCGGCGAAGCCTTTCTCGGCGAAGACGTCTATCGCCGCGTCCAGGATCTCCGCCCTTCGTTCGGGGGGCAGTTTTTCGAAAGCCTTCTTCAATACAAACCTCCGGCGCCGTTTTCGTTACGATACCCTGCGTTCCAAGCCTCCACGGCGGACCCCTACTTGGCGTAGCCCGCGATAAGAAGCATGAGCTCTCCGAGCATGGCGCCGTATTCCGGCGCGCCCAGCATCCGTATCCGTCCGGCCTGGGTGGCCTCGATCATGTCGTCCGTGCTCAATAGGATGCCCAGGGCGCTCTCGGTGGAGTCGAAGCTCATCGTGAAAAAGGGCTTCGAGCGCTCGTAGACTCCCCGGACCGCGCGGGTGTTCCCGGCCTTCACCCGGATGTAGGCCCCGAGCTCCGGCTTGCCCTCCACGGCGAAGGCGTAGACCCGATCCGGGCTCGACCGGGACCACTTGGCCACCAGCGGGTGCCCCGCCTTGTTGAGCTGGCTTATTCCGGAGGACAGGAGGTAGAAGTAAAGCCGGACCAGGAGATCGCGTTCCACCTGCGTCCCGGGGGCCTTCTTCGCGCCCAGGGCCCCGGCCATGGATAGGAGGGCCTTGAACGTGGCGACAAGGAGGCCCGGATTTCGAAGCGCCCCCCGCAGCCTCGGAAGCTTCCTGGACTTCCCGGAGAAAAAGCCGTTGAGGGACTCCAGGGATGGAAACTCCAGGTCTATGTCCGGCGAGGGGTGCACGCCCTTCTCCACGGCCAGAACGCCGTCCTGTATCCGGAAATGGGTTCCCGCCTTGGCCGCGGCCGCCGGGGTCGGCTGCCCGCCCGAACCGGCCGGCTCGGCCTCGGCCCCGGGAGCCGGGAAGAGCGCCGCGTACTCGTCCGCCCGGGGACCCAGGAGGGCGCTTACCTGCACGATCCCCGACTTCCCGGCGAAGGCCCGGGAGAGGGCGGGCTTGGACTCGACCAGGGGCCTAAGCAGGGGAAGCGCGGCGTTCAGGAAGATGCGGGAGGCGTAGATCGCGTCGTCGGCCATGCTACACCTCGTCGTCCCAGTTCTCGTCGGCCTCGAAGTCCCGGCCCATCATCTCGCGCACCGCGGCCATGATCCCGTTCTCGTCGATGCCGTAGTGGGCCATAAGGTCCTCGTGGAGGCCGATGATGGAGAAGCAGTCCGGTATGCCCAGCCGACGGAACGCGAAGGACAACCCCAGGCCGGCGGCCACCTCGGCCACCGCGCCCCCCAGGCCTCCCAGGACGCTGTGGTCCTCCACGGTGAGGACGCGCCGGGTCTCCCGCACCGCCCGGGCGATCGCCTCCTCGTCGATGGGCTTGATCGTGTGCATATTGAGCACTCGGACCTTGAGCCCGTCCGTCTTTTCCAGGGCCTTGGCGGCCTCCAGGGCCCTCCAGGCGCAGGACCCGCAGGCTAGGACCGTGAGGTCGGTGCCCTCCTTGAGCTCCACGGCCTTTCCTATCTCGAATCCGTATTCGGGCTTTTCGTAGAGGGTCTGGTCGAAGCCGCGGTTGATACGGATATAGACCGGGCCCTTCCGGTCGTAGGCGGCCCGCACGGCGTGGGCGGTCTCCATGCCGTCCGCGGGGACGATCACGGTCATGTTGGCCATGGTCCGCAGGATGGAGATGTCTTCGGTGCAGTGGTGGGTGGAACCCGCCTGTCCGAAGGAGAGCCCGGCGTGGGTCGCGATGATCTTGCAGTTCAGGTTCTGGTAGCAGATGTCCGTGTGCACCTGGTCCAGGGCCCGCATGGAGGCGAAGACGGCGAAGGTGGAGAGGTAGGGCGTCAGCCCCGACTTGGCCATGCCCGCCGCCATGCCGACCAGGTTCTGCTCGGCTATGCCCACGTTGAAGAAACGGTCCGGAAAGGCCTCCCCGAAGAGTCCTATCTTCGTGGACTTGGCCAGGTCCGCGGAGAGCCCGACGATGTCCGGGTGCTCGGCCCCGAGTTCGCAGAGGGTCTTGCCGTAGATTTCGGCGGTGGACATCTTCACCGTGTCCAGGATCGTGTAGGTGAGTCCGGCCATCCTACGCCCCCTTCGAGCCCGCGGACGCCAGCCGGGACCCGTGGTAGCGGTCGAGGGATTCGGCCGCCTTCGCCTTCTTCTCCGCGTCGAAGGACCCGTAGTGCCAGCGGTAGTCCCCGGCGATGAAGTCTATCCCGCACCCTTTCACCGTGTCGGCTATGATCGCGACGGGCCTTTCCCGGGCGTCCAGGGCCCGGTCGAGGGCGGCGGCCAGGGAGTCGAAGTCGTGGCCGTCCGCCGGGACCGCCTCGAAGCCGAAGGCCTCCCACTTCTCGGCCAGGGGCTCTATGGACATGACCTCCTCGGTGGGGCCGTCTATCATGCACTTGTTCCGGTCCACGATGGCCACAAGCTTGACGGCCTTGAAATGGGAGGCCGCCATGGCGGCTTCCCACACGGCCCCCTCGTCGCACTCCCCGTCCCCCAGTAGGACGAAGGTGCGCCAGGACGCGCCCTTGACCCGGGCTGCAAGGGCCATACCCAGCCCCACCGACAGCCCGTGTCCCAGGGAGCCCGTGGAGGATTCGACCCCCGGGACTTTCGTGGAGTCCAAGTGCATGCCCAGGGGGCTGCCCGTATGGTTGTATTCCTTGAGGAGCTCCCGGTCGAAGTAGCCCAGGTCCGCCAGCACGGGGGCGTAGCCCACTCCGATGTGTCCCTTGGAGCAGACGAAGCGGTCGCGCTCCTCCCAGTCGGGGCGCTTCGGGTCTATCCGCAGATACTTGTGGTACAGGATCGTCAGAATGTCCATGGCGGACAGGGCCCCGCCTATATGCCCCGACCCCGCCCAGACCACGGTGTCCAGCGTGAGCCGGCGCAGTTCGTGGGCCTTTTTCTCAAGTCCCAGCCTCTCTTCCCTGGTTAGCGGCATCATCCCTCCTTCCCGGCCGCGGCCGGACCGGATCCGCTGCCCGAATTTCTTCCGGAGAGAGAGCGTTCGCTCTCTTTTATTCTATCAGGATACACCCATACGCGAAAAACGCAAGGAAAAACGCTTCCTGTTCCTGTCCGGAACCGGACTTCCGCGCTGGAACGCGGGGAGCGGCGCGGGATTCAAGGGCTTCCCCGCGCCTTCCTCGGTCTTACTCTGCCCCGTACTTCCGGATCTTGCGGCTGTTCCCGTCCCCGGCGTAGATGTTACCGGCGGCGTCCGACGCGACGGATTGCAGCGTATAAGGATAGGTTTCCGGGAACAAGGCAAGGAACTCCCCGGAGGGACTAAAAATCTGAATCCGGTGGTTGTCGTTATCCGCGAGAAGCAGGTCCCCGCTTTTATAGACGCAGATTGAAAACACGGTATCGAATTCCGATTCCCCGGCGCCCGCGGATCCCCACTTGGCAACAAAGGACAACGATGAGTCGAACTTCTGTATCCTGCGATTCCCATCGTCGGCCACGTAGATATTCAGATCGGCGTCAACGGCGACATCGTAGGGAGAATTGAATTGCCCATCGTTTCCTCCCTGGGTTCCGAGGACCGCCAAGAAGGTTCCGTTGGAGTCGAACTTCTGTATCCGGTCGTTATCGTAATCAGCCACGTACACGTTGCCGTTCCTGTCCACGCAGATGCCGCAGGGCTCGTCAAACTGCCCGTTACCGGTTCCTAACTCGCCGAAAGCCGACAGGAAGACTCCGGAGGAGCTGAATTTCTGTATTCGATTGTTGTGCCGGTCGGCCACGAAAATGTTCCCCGATAGGTCGACCGCGACATCCCAGGGCGTATCGAACTGCCCGTCTCCCGTACCGGTCGTTCCGAACTGCGACTGGTAAACCCCGGAGGAGTTGATTTTTTGGACCCTGTCCAGAGTCCAATCGCAGACATATACATTGCCCGCGGAGTCCGCGGCGATTCCCGCCAGGTTTTCGATCTGACCGTCGCCGGTGCCCATGCCGCTGAAGGCGAAAAGGAAGGGATGGTTGTGTATGTATTCCCCTGGATCGCCCCCGCCGCCGGGACCATTGGCCGCGCAGCCCAGGGCGAACGCCAGGATGCCGAGGGCGGTTCCGACAAGCCGTACCGTAGACCTTTTCATACGCGACTCCTTTTAAGCCGATCTCTCGGCTTAGCTTATCGAGGAAGCGCGTTTTTCCAATTGTACGAAAGGACAATCCCGAGGGACAGACCGGCGGCGGGGCGGCCGCGGGCCTCGGGTGGATTCCCTACTGTAGTCCATGCGGGCAGACTCCGCCCGTTCCGGGACGAAGTGCGCCCGGGCCGCTACAGGACCTTGACCTTCCGGTATTCTTCCTCCACGGCCTCGAATCCCTCTTCCAGGACGCGTTCCAGGATACGGACCGCGGCGGGACAGACAGCGGCCTCCAGGATCTCCCGCTCCTCCGCACGAAAGTCCGAAAGGACGTAGCCGGCCACATCGTCGTGGTCCGGGCGTCCGATGCCGATACGGAGGCGAAGAAAGGCGGGGGAGGAAAGCCGGTCCCGTATGGACCTCAGGCCGTTATGTCCGCCCAGTCCCCCGCCCCGCTTGAGGCCCACAGTCCCGAGGGGCAGCTCGAGCTCGTCGTGGACGACCAGGAGTTCCTCGGTATTGATCTTGTGGAAGCGTACGAGCTCGGCTACGCTGTCCCCGGAGAGGTTCATGTAGGTCTCGGGGATCAGGAACCAGACCCGGCCTCCCGGGGTTTCCCGGGCTGCCCACCGGCCCTTGAAGCCGCGCTCCCAGTTCAGTTCCGGATACAGGGAAAGGCGTTCCAGGACCTGCCAGCCCGCGTTGTGGCGGTTGTTCCGGTATTGTCGGCCGTGGTTGCCCAGGAATGCGTAGACTCGAACCATGGGGAGCGTTCCTCCGGCGGGGCGTCTTTGACGTAAAGATCGAGGGATACTACAATAACAACGGTTCCTAGGCAAGCCAAGGAGTTCCCTTGAATCCTACCCGGTTCGACCGGACCGAAACTAGACAGAACGGCGCGGTCCTCCTGGAATACCGCGCCCGGGAGGCTTCCGCCTCGCCGGAACCGGGCATGACCGCCCTGGACGAGCTTCCCATGGAGGATCTTGCCCGGATGGCCGGAGCGGCCTCCGGCCGCCCGTCCGCGGACCTTGGGTCCGCCTTCCTCCTTTCCAACGGCTGGCAGTCCTGGTCCCCGGGATGGGAGCTCGGCCCCGGGGAGAGGGTGGAGCGGGCGCGCTTCATCCGCCGGCTCAACATCTACACGGACCACCCGGCCCTTCGCCCCGCCCGCGGGGAGGTCCTCTCCAGCTTCCTGGGCTGGGTCCGGTCCGGCCGGGACTACCTGGCCCTTGCCTCCCTGCCCGCCGGCACCCCGCCGGTGTCCTTCCTGTTCCGGAGAAAGACCGGGAGCGTTTCCATCCAGGCCTACGCGGAGGGGGCCAAGTTCGGCCGGGGAGAGCTCGTCGCCCGCGTCCGGATCCTGCGGTGCGAGGGTTACTTCGAACTCAAGGACGCCCTGAGGGCGGCGTACGCCCCCTACGGACTTTTCGGCCGGCTGGAGTTCCTGGCCGCCCCCGGGGAGCCCCTGGTTCCCGGGGGCTACGAGTCCTGGTACAACCACTACGCCTGATAGACCGATGCTACATCCGGCCCGGCAAGCCCACGGTGTTCCAGGTGGACGACGGTTGGGAGAGGAGCGTCGGGGACTGGCGGGTGGATGAGGGCCGTTTCCCACGGGGCATGGGAGATATCGCGCGGCGGATCGAGGAGAGGGGGTACATCCCGGGGATCTGGATGGCCCCCTTCCTGGTGACCCGCTTCGCCCCGATTTTCACCGAGCGCCCCGAGTGGCTCCTACGGGACAAGGCGGGCCGGCCCGTCGTCGCGGGCTGGATGCCGAACTGGGGCAACGACTTCCACTGCCTGGACCTTTCGATGCCGGAGGTATTGGACTACCTGTACGGCCTCTTCGACCGGGTCGTGAACGAGTGGGGCTTCCGGTACCTCAAGCTGGACTTCCTCTACGCGGGCATGCTAAGGGGAGCCCGGCGGAACGGGGGCGCCGCCTACGCGCACTACCGGGCCGCCCTCTCCCGTCTCACGTCCATCACCAAGCGGAAGGACGGCAAGCCCACGGCCTACCTGGGCTGCGGCGCCCCCTTCGAGTCCTCCTTCGAGTTCCTCCCCCTCATGCGGATAGGGGCGGACACCCGGGAGGAGTGGGAGTACGGCCAGCTCAAGTTCCTGCGCCACCCCGGACGGCCCAGCGCCCGGATGAGCATGATGGACACGATAGGCCGGGCGGTCTGGGACGGAACGGTCTTCGTCAACGACCCCGACGTGGTCTTCTGCCGGTCCCGGAGCATGCGCCTGACGGAGACCGAGAAGGAGCTGGTGGCCCTGGCCGCGCGCATGTTCGCCTCCCAGGTTATGTTCTCGGACGATCCCGCGGATTTCGACCCGGAAACCGAGGGAGCCTTTACCGCGCGCATCTCGGACCTGTACGACAAAATCGCGGGCGTAGAGTTCGCCCCGGAGCGGGTGGAGGGCCTTCGGGACGTCTTCACGGCCCGAAGCCGGGACGGCCGCTTTTCCGCGATGCTGAACCTATCGGAGCGGGACGCCTTCGTGCCCGGCCCGTGGGCCGGGGAGCGCGCCCTCCTGGGGCATTTCCGTCCCGCCCGGGACGGCGCCCTCTTCGAGCGCCACTCGGCCAGCCTTTTCGAGTCCCCGGCGGCGCGATGAAGCGCACCGTCTACGTCCTGGGACACCGCAACCCCGACACGGATTCCATCGTGTCGGCCATAGCCTACGCCCGCCTTAAGCGGGAGCTCGGCCTTCCCGAGGCCGTGGCCGCCCGGGCCGGGATGATCAATCCCCAGACCGAGTACATCCTGGACCGATTCCGGGCGGAGGTGCCGGTGTTCCTCCCGGACCTGGTGCCCCGGGCGGAGTACTACCTGGGCGACCCGATCCCCGCGGTGCCCCTGGGAACGCCCCTTTGGGACGCCCTGGCCTTGATGGAGGAGAGCGGGCGCACCGCCCTGCCCATCGTGGACCCCCAGGGACGCTACCGGGCCACCCTGCACTACTCCGCCTTCGCCCGGAACATCCTGAAGAAGATCAATCCCCGAAAGAAGGCGGTGATCCCCACCAGCGTCGCCCGCCTGGCGTCCACGATCAAGGCCCAGACGGTGACGAGCTTCGACGAGGCCGCGGAGATCAAGGCCCGCATCCTCGTGGCGGCCCTGGAGACGGACTCCTTCAAGCGCCACATGGCCGGGGAAGCCCAGGAAAACTGCATCGTGATCGTCGGAAACCGCACGGACATCCAGAAGTACGTGGTGGAGTCCCGGGTGCGCGTGATGATCATCACGAACGGTGCCCTCCTGGACCGGCCCCTCAAGGAGCTGGCCGAGAAGAACCGCGTCTCCGTCCTGGTCTCCCCCTACGACACCAGCTCCACGGCCCTGCTGGCGATCTACTCCACCCCCGTGGAGAACATGGGCGACGACACCCTGCTCCCCGTCCGGCTGGACACGCCCCTCCGAAACCTGCGCGCCGCCCTGGCCGAGAGCCCCAGCCGCTCCGTACCCGTGACGGACGAGGACGGCCGGATCGCGGGGATGTTCACCGAGGGGGACCTCCTGCGGGAACCCAAGATCCGTCTTATCCTGGTGGACCACAACGAGCTGGGCCAGGCCATCGAGGGCGCGGAGAACTACGACATCCTGGAGGTGATCGACCATCACCGCATCGGGTCCTTCTCCACCAGGGGGCCCATCACCTTCATCAACCGCGTTGTGGGCTCCACCAGCACCATCGTCGCCTCCATGTACCGGGAGAACCACGTCCCTCTGCCCAAGGAGATCGCGTCCCTGCTCCTGTGCGGCATCCTCTCGGACACCCTGACCCTGCGCTCGGCCACCACCACCGAGACGGACCGGGAGGCCGCGGAGTACCTGGCCAACATCGCGGACCTGGACATCCCCTCCCTGGGCGCCGACATCCTGGGCGCCTCCAGCGCGTCGACCTCCCTTCCCGCGGAGGACCTCGTTCGCATGGACAGGAAGGAATACGGGGTGGACGACCGGACCTTCTCGATCTCCCAGG
>CAYTYG010000084.1:0-2074 GCA_964441515.1 uncultured Treponema sp. | reverse complement strand
CTTCTGGAGCGAAGGGTGGAGGTTTTTTCGGCCCTGGAGCGCCTGAGGAAGGAGGACGGACACTATCTGGCCGCCCTCATGGTCACGGACATCACCGAACTATCCAGCTACCTCTTCCTCTCCGCGGACAGGGACTTCGAAAGCCTCGTTAAGTACCCGGAGGTGGAGGACCACGTCTACCGCCTCAAGGACATCCTTTCCCGGAAGAAGCAGCTGGTGCCCGTAATCCTGGAGCTTGCGGAAAAAGCCCTGGGGATGTGAAAACGGTAACGGTCGCGCTCCTTCCGTTCCCGCGTCCGGCACCAAGAGTTCTGGACTTTTCCTCACAATGCCCGCCCGATTAATGCTACCCGAAAAAAAACCGGGATACCGTGACCCTTGGTACAGAAACCCGCGGGATGTTTCTTGCTGACGAAAACCGAAGGCAGCAGGATAATTCCAGGATTACGGCACCCTGGGTGCGCAGGTTTCCGAACGTTCCAAGGAGGTCTTCCATGAAGCGCTCTCTCGCAGTGTTCTTCTCCCTGCTTCTGCTCGTAGCCGCCGGCACGAGCCTCTCCGCACAGCCGAAGATCGGCGTCTGCATCTACAAGTTCGACGACACCTTCATGTCCTACGTCCGCAACCAGATCGAGACCCTCGCGAAGGGCAAGGCCACCCTGTCCGTCCAGGACAGCCAGTACGACCAGCCCCGGCAGAACGACCAGGTCGACCAGTTCATCGTCCAGGGCATGAAAGGCCTGGCCATCAACATGGTGGACCCCTCGGCCGTCTCCGTCCTGATCGGCAAGGCCCAGAGGAAGAAGCTGCCCCTGGTCCTCTTCAACCGCGAACCCGAAGCCGCCGACATGGCCAAGTACGACAAGGCCTATTACGTCGGAGCCAAGGCGCAGGAGTCCGGGACCATGGAAGGCGAGATCATCGTCGACTATTGGAAGAAGAATCCCTCCGCGGACCTCAACAAGGACGGCGTGATCCAGTACGTCATGCTGATCGGCGACCCCTCCAACACGGACGCCAAGTACCGCACCGAGTATTCCATCAAGGCCGTCACCGCCGCGGGGATCAAGGTGCAGAAGCTCGCCGAGGACACGGCCATGTGGGACCGCCCCAAGGCCCAGGAAAAGATGGCCGCCTGGCTCACCGCCTTCGCCGGCCAGATCGAGGTCGTGTTCGCGAACAACGACGACATGGCCCTGGGCGCCATCGAGGCCCTCAAGGCCGCGGGCTACTTCAAGGGCGGCAAGTTCATGCCGGTGGTCGGCGTGGACGCCACCCCCCCCGCGCTCGACGCCCTCGAGCAGGGCTTCCTCCTGGGCACGGTCCTCAACGACGCGAAGCGCCAGGGCCAGGCCACCTGGGAGCTCGTCTACTCTCTCGCCCAGGGAAAGCCCGCCTCCACCACGGTCGCCCCGCTGGCGGACGCCAACGGCAAACCCGACCCGAAGGGCAAATACGTGTGGGTTCCCTACGTGAAGGTCACCAAGGAAAACTACAAGGAGTTCAAGTAATCCCGCCGGAACGGCTCCCGGAGAAAAATCCGGGGGCCGCCTCGTCCAATACCGGGGACGTCGCCCCGCCCGGGGCCGCCGTCCCCGTTTCCATGGCCCCCTAAAACGCCGGCTATGCTATACTTGCGACAACGCGGAACGCCGCGTACGGAGGTACCCTCGCGATGAGCGATCAGGTTCTTTCCGTCGAGATGCGGGGCATCTCGAAGGAATTCCCCGGAGTAAAAGCCCTCGACGACGTGAGCCTGGAAGTTCGTCCGGGAAAGGTCCACGCCCTCATGGGAGAGAACGGCGCGGGGAAGAGCACCCTCATGAAATGCCTCTTCGGGATATACAAACCCGACGCCGGGGAGATCCTGGTGGGAGGAAAGAAGGTCTCCTTCTCGGGGGCCAAGCAGGCCCTGGACGCCGGCATCTCCATGATACATCAGGAGCTCCACCCCATTCCCTTCCGCAGCGTGATGGAGAACATCTGGCTCGGCCGGTATCCCGTCCTGAATTTCGGCATCATCAAGATAATCAACACCGCGAAGATGCTCCGGGAAACCCGGGAGCTCTTCGAG
>CAYTYG010000083.1:5440-10951 GCA_964441515.1 uncultured Treponema sp. | reverse complement strand
TTCTTCGTGGCCTCCTCCAGGGTTTGTCCGTAGTCCGGGATCATCGCCGCGCCTATGGACACCCCGACGTTCACCTTGCCGCCGGACTTCTTGCCCACCGAGCGCAGGAAGAAGGGATTCCCCACGGTGGAGAGTATTCGCTCGGATACGATGATGGCGTCCTCGGGGCCGCTCACCCCGGTGAGGACCACCACGAACTCGTCGCCCCCGAACCTGTACGCATTGTCGCAATCCCGCAGGCAGACTCGGAGCCGCCGGGCCGTCTCGATCAAGAGCTCGTCCCCCGCGGCGTGCCCCAGGGTGTCGTTGATCTTTTTAAACCCGTCCAGGTCCAGAAAAAAGACGCAGCCCCTCATGTCTTCGTTCTTGCCGAGGTCCTCGTAGAAAGCCTTCATGTCCTCGTTGAAGAGGTCCCGGTTGCCCAAGCCCGTCAGCTTGTCGTGGTACGCCAGGTGGCGGAGCCTGCGTTCCAGGGTTTTTCGCTGGGTTATGTCCCGGATGACGCAGGTCAGGGTCCTGCCCCGGTAGTCCTTGGAATTACCGAAGGACATCTCCATGGGGGCGACACCCCGGTACTTCGTCGACCCCAGGATCTCCAAGGTCCGCTTGAGCCCCTGGGACAACCGGTCCGCGTCGTCCACGAAAAAGTACTTCCGGAACTCCGCGGCGTGCTTAGCGAAGACCTCGGGGGGAAAGAGGACGCTGAAGGGTTTGCCGACCACCTCCTCCCGCTCGAACCCGAAGGTGTTCTTGACCCCGGAATTGGCGAATATGATCGTGAACTCGTCGTCCAGCCGGAACATGGCCTCCGTTATCGTCTCCGAGAGGGCCACGTAGTGGTCCTTGGTCTCCTTGAGCTGCTCGAAGAGGGCGTGGTCGAAGGATAAATCGCGGATCAGCGCCAGGACGGCGGGCTTACCGGCGTACTGTATCGCCGAGAGGAGGCAGTCCATGGTCAGGATGGTGCCGTCCCGTCGCAGCCCCCGGAACGCAAGGATGTCGTCGGAGGAGGTTGGATGGGAACGGGAGTCCGCTTTCTCGAAGCCGGCGAACTTCTGCCGGAAGGTCTCCCGGTAGTTGGGTGGAAGGAGTTCGAAGACCGAGTATCCCAGGAGCTGGTCCCGGGTGTATCCGAAGGTGTGGAAGAAGCCCTGGTTGGCGTTGAGTATGCCGCCCCCCGGGGAGACGATCAGAACGGAATCGGAAACCCCGTCCAGGAGTATCTCGAGGCTGTCCGTCTCCTCCGTCCCGGATTCGAGCCGCAGGGAATATCCCTGGACTATGCGTTCCAGGAGCTGGGTGAAGATCGAGTCATCCGGCTTCGCGTCGGGCGCGGGGTCATCCGGCTCCATCGCCTTGAGAATTTCCTTGACGTTGGTTTTGTCTTCCATGCTTGCTTGCAATTCCTGATTTTACTTTAAAAACTCGGAGTGCTCAACCTAGTCCGGGAATCCCGGGATGTCAAGTAACCCGGTTTACCACCGCGACGGAACCGGTCCGGCAAGCTTAGACCAGCCAGACGAGAACGGACATAAGAACGAATACCGCGGCCAGGGCGGCCTTGGCCGCGGCGATATGCCTCCGGAAAAAGAACCGTATCGCCTCCTGGCTCATCCCGAGGAACACGAGGAGAAGCACCGCGACCAGGGGCGCGACGAACGCCGCGTTGTAGAGCGCCAGGCTTCCGACGCCCAGGAAGGATCGGTCCGTCCGCACCATGTAGGCTATGGCCGGGAAGTAGACCTGGCCCGTGCACGCAAGCTCCAGGGCGGCCACGAGGAGCCCGGATACCAGGGCTCCCAGGGGGAGGAAAGCGGCGTCCGCGCCGCCTCGTATGGCCGAATGGACGCGCCGCTTGAGCTCCGGGGGAAGCTGAAGCTTCATCTCCGAGGATCGCCCCGCCCTTAGGAGCCGGAGGTCCCGGACCGTCAGGAAGCAGTAGGCCGCGGTCATGCAGGTCACCGCCAGGCGCAGGGCCAGCCGGAAACCCGCCAGGCGGGAACCCTCCCGCAGGAGGCCGAAGAGGCCCAGCCCGATCAGGAAATAGGACAGGAAAACCCCCAGGACGAACGAAAGACCCGCGGCGGCGATGCGCCCCCGGCTTCCGTCCACGAGCCCGGCCAGGAGTATGGGAAGGGCTTCCATGCGGAGCTCCCCGCCGCTTTTCCCGGGCCCCTCCGAAAGCCGGGGACGGAATTCCCCTTCTTGGGCGTAATGGGAAAGCTCGGTCAAGAGGTTCTCCTCCACCGCGGAGGATCCCTGGTACGCGTTGTTGCCGATCACGAGCACGGGGAACGCCGTGAACCCATACCCCAGTTCCGCAAGGCGCATCCGGCAGCGCTCGTAGCCGTCCGCAGAGAGGATGTCGAAGACCCGGAGGGCGACGTCCACCCCGGTCCGGGCTTCCGCGGCGGGCAAGATCTTTCCGGCGAACTGGTCGCAGTGGGAGCACCCGGTCTCCCCGTAGTATTCCGCCGGTACGGCTTTGGGGGTCTGCGGGAAGACAGCCGGCGCGGCCCAGAGAAGCAAGGCCGGTATCCATAGGGCTATATGTTTTCCGTTCGTCTTCATTTCCGGAATGGAGTACCTTATACTCGAATCCGGACAGATTGTATCCATAAAGGGGCTTCCCCGCCAGAGGATTCTGGACGAGGACACGGAAAGGCAGAAGGAGGATAGGATGCTTATTCAAGAATTGATGACCCCAAATCCCGTCGTCGTCTCCCCGGATGCGTCGGTGCCCGACGCGCTCAGCCTGATGAGGGAGAAGAAGATCCGCAGGCTTCCCGTGCTGGACAAGTCCGACAGGCTTGTGGGGATCGTGTCCGACAAGGACCTGCTCTACGCCTCCCCCTCCCCGGCGACATCCCTCTCCGTTTTCGAGATCAATTCCCTGCTCGCGAAGATAACCGTGGCGTCGGTCATGACGAAGAAGGTGACCACGATCTCCGGGAATCTTCCCGTCGAGGACGCCGCGCGCATCATGGCGGACCAGAAGATCGGAGGGCTCCCCGTGATGGAGGGAAACCGGCTTGTGGGCATAGTCACCGAGACGGACCTCTTCCGCGCCCTCCTCCAGCTTCTGGGCGGCCGCCGATCCGGGGTGCGGGTCAAGGTCCAGGTCCCCGGGGCCAAAGGCACCTTCGCGAGGGTTGCCAGCACCGTATCCGCGGCCGGGGGCGACATCGTCGGCCTGGGGGTCATCGAGGTCCCGGGGGCGGCGGATTCCCTCTGGAACATGACCCTCAAGGTCCAGGACGTATCCCTGGAAAGCCTAGCCTCCGCCCTGAAGAAGGCCGGGATAGAGATCCTGGACATCCGCGAGGTCAAGGCCTAGCGGGATATTGAAAGTCTTTCTGCAAACGGCATCTACACCCTGCCGGACCCGCGGAGGGCCGCGGGCCTGTCTTGCTACGGAGTTCCGGCGGCCACCCGGCCCCGACGGTCTATGACGAGGGGGCACTTGCAGCCGGGACACCTACCCCGACCTGCGCCCGGAAGCTCCAGCGCTTGGCCGCAGACCGGGCATTGGGACCGCAGGGGAAAGGCCGCCGCCGCGGGGGGTGCCGGCTTGTTCCGGAACACCGCGGAAGCTTCCTCTCGGGTCCCGCAGATTGTGAAGTACTCGAATACGCCCAGGATGCGGAAGACCTCGAGAATCCGGGGCCGAATCCCGAAGAGGAGGATGTCTCCGCCGCGGGCCCGGAGAATTTTCAGGAAAGAGCTGAAGACCCCTATCCCCCGGGAGGATACGTAGCGGATGTCTTTGAGGTCGAAGGAGAGGAACAAGTAGCCTCTCCGGACGACCTTCTCCACCTGCTTGGAGAAAAAGGCCACGTTGAATCCGTCCAGGTAGCCGGACATCCGGAACAGCATCCCCCGCTCCACGCCCTCTATCCGCTCGATCCTAAGCTCCAGGGTTTCGTCGGTTTCATCGTAGAAGCCGGGCACCAGTTCGACGTCCCTCTTCACTGCGCTTTCCCCCTTATACCGTATCCGGAGTTCCGGTCAGCCCTCCGTCCCTCCTATTATCGGATCAAACCTTTCATCGCCCCAGGGGATCGGGGCGGGAATCCCCCCACCGGGGACTGTCGCGGGCATACCGCCCCCGGGGCTTTTCCTGTATACTGCGGGCATGAGCCGAGAGGTATGCTACCGATGCCGGCGCCCGGCGGACCTCTGCCAATGTCCCGACCGGGAGCCCATGCGGACCAGGACCCGCATCGTACTCCTCATGCACCTCAAGGAGCTGCGGCACCAGCGCAGCGGCACGGGGAGGCTCACCAGCCTTCACCTTGCGAACAGCGAGATCCTCCCGGGGGTCGGCTTCGACGACGATCCCCGGTTCCGGTCCCTCGTAGAGGATCCCGGCAACTACCCGGTCCTGCTCTACCCGGGACCGGGGGCTTGGAACCTTTCCGAGCGGGCTTTCCCCTCGGAAATCCTAGGCGGCCGGCGACTGGTGGTCTTCCTGGTGGATTCCACATGGTCCTGCTCCCGCATCGTGCTGCGGGAAAGCCCGGCCCTGGCGCGCCTTCCCCGGGTGATGTTCACGCCCTCGCGCCCCAGCCGCTTCGTCATAAAGCGCCAGCCCCGGGCCGAGTGCCTTTCCACCCTGGAAGCGGTGCACGAGCTTCTCCTGGCCCTGGAGGCGGCCGGGCTGGATGCCTACCCCGACAAGACCCGCCTCCTGGAGGCCTTCGAAAGGATGCAGGCCGTTCAGTTGGAATGCGTCCGGAGCCGGAAAAACCCCCGGCACTGGGCTGGTCCGGCCTTGCCGTCCGGCCCGGAATCCCGGGCATAACCGGGTCGCTCCCGTCCCGGGAAAGCCGATCGGCCTACGGCCCCCTAGGCCTTCTCCTGCCCGTAGTAGGCGCCGGCCCCGTGCTTCCGCTCCCAGTGCTTCCGTAGGACGTAGTCCGGCAGCCTTTCGGCGCCGGGGTTAATCTGCAGGGTGAGAAAGGCCATGCGCGCGATCTCCTCCAGGGCCGCCGCGTTCATGACGGCTTTCTCTGCGCTCTCTCCCCAGGCGAAGGGACCGTGCCCGGCCACCACGACCATGGGATTGTGCAGAGGATCCCGCCCCTCGAAGGTTTCCGCGATCAGCTTCCCGGTGCCCAGCTCGTAATCCTCGGCAAGCTCCCCGGGGGAGAGGATGCGGGTGCAGGGGATCTCCGACTCCGCCTGGTCCGCGTGGGTCGTTCCGAAGCAGGGGATGGGCCTGCGAGCCTGGGCCCAGGCCACCCCGTAGGTCGAGTGGGTATGGCAGACGCCCCGTATCCCGGGGAAGCTCCGGTAGAGCACCAGATGGGTCTTGGTATCCGAGGACGGCCGCAAGCGGCCCTCGGCTACTTTGCCCTCCAGGTCCACGACCACCATGGAGTCCGGGGTCAGCTGAGAGTACTCGAGCCCGGAGGGTTTGATGGCGAAGGCCCCCAGACCGGGATCGAAGGCGGATGCGTTGCCCCAGGTGAACAGGGCGAGCTTGAGCTCCGGGATGATCCTGTTCGC
>CAYTYG010000083.1:886-5430 GCA_964441515.1 uncultured Treponema sp. | reverse complement strand
GCGGGAACTCATCGGTGTCTCCTGTCTGCCGTTCTAGCACGGCCCGTCCCCGGCGTCAACGATCCCCGGCGGACCGTCCCGGTACGGGGCGGAAGACCCGGGCGCCCGCAGGGAGAAATGCGGGAAAAGAAAAAGCCGCCCTTGAAGGACGGCCTCTATTTCGTGGAGGTGAGGGGAATTGAACCCCTGACCTCATGAATGCCATTCATGCGCTCTAGCCAACTGAGCTACACCCCCGAAATGTGGAAGCAGTATACGGGCCGCGGCTTCGAGTGTCAACCCGCGGCCGGACCCCGGGGGCTCTTCCACCCGCCTCCGCCGACCCTCGTTCCGGGCTCGCGGCCGAAGCGCCCCGGCGTATTGAATCTGGACGGGCCGCCACCCCATACTGTATGTATGCCGAATCCCGAAGCCGCCTTCGCGGCCATCTGTCCCGTGGGGCTGGAAAAAGTCCTGGCCCAGGAAATCGCCCGCTTGGGAATGCCGATACGATCGAAGTCCCGGGGCCGCGTCCTGTTCCCGGCGGATCCGCGCGGCGCGGCCCGGGCCCTGTGTTCCCTCCGGACCGCGGACCGGGTCCTGGCCGCCCCGGGGAGCTTCCACGCCCCGGACTTCGATTCCCTCTACGAGGGGATGCGGGCCCTTTCCTGGGAGGAGTGGATAGGGAAAAACGACCGGGTGACCATCGTCCGCGTCCGGAGCCGGTCTTCCGCCCTGGAAGCCCAGACCTCCATCCAGTCCGTCGCCCACAAGGCGATCTACGAGCGCCTCGGGAGGGTCTACCGCCTTGCCCGCCTTCCGGAGTCGGGCCCCGAACGGGAGGTCCGCATCTACCTGGAGGACGACCTCTGTTCGCCCCTCGTGGACCTATCCGGGGAGCCCCTCTACAAGCGGGGATGGAGAGCCGAATCCGTGGAAGCCCCGCTCCGGGAGACCATCGCGGCGGGCCTCCTCTTCCTGACCGGGTGGACGCGCAAGCGCCCCTTCCGGGACCCCTTCTGCGGCGGCGGAACCCTGGCCATCGAGGCTGCCCTCTGGGCCCGGGATGAGGCCCCCAACCTCCGCAGGCCCTTCGCGTGGGAGACCATGCCCTCCTTTTCTCCCCCGGCCCTGAAGGAGGTCCGCGGGGAGCTCGAGGCCCGAATACGGAAGGACGCGGAGGCGGACATCCTGGGAAGCGACTCGGACGAACAGGCCGTCAAGATTTCCGCCTCCAACGCACGCCGCGCCGGAGTCGGGGGCTTGGTCCGGTTCGAACGCCGCCCGATGGAGGAATCCTCCGCCGAAGGGGCGTGCGGGGGCCTTGTGCTTTCGAATCCGCCCTACGGCCTCCGGATAGGAACGGAGAAGGAGGCCGAGGAGACCTGGACCCGTTCCGGGGGGCTCCGGGAGCGGTACCCCGGCTGGAGTTTCGGCTTCGTGGCCAACCGCGAGGATTTCCCTTCGTTCTTCGGCGCCCGCCCCTCCTCCAGCCGTACTCTCCAAGCGGGGGCCGAGCGGCTCTGGTTCCACTGGTATCCGGCGGACTCGGGATCCGGGGGGCAGACTCCGCGGGATGGAAAAGGAAAAAACTTGCGCCCTAGCCGGACGCCGTAGTAGAATACTTGGAGTCGGGGAATAGCCAACGTTGAGTTCATCCTGCCTATCCCGTCAATACCCATGTTTCCAGGGAGGAAATCCATGAAGCGACCTGTCGCTGTTCTCGGTATTGCGCTACTTTGCGTGTCCTTGCTGTTCCTGGGCTGCCAGGGGAAGGCGGCCGCGCCAACGTTCGTCAACATCGCCACCGGCGGAACGGCCGGAACCTATTTCCCCCTCGGCGGAGCCCTGGCGGAGATCTGGAATTCCAATATCAAAGGCATGAACGCTACCGCACAGAGCACGGGAGCCTCCGTAGCCAACATCAACCTCCTTAGGGACGGCAAGAACGAAGTGATCATGGTCCAGAACGACATCTGCTACTACGCCGTCAACGGCCTTGAGATGTTCAAGGACAAGGCCTTCGCGGACATCCGGGGCCTCGTGACCCTCTACAACGAGACCTGCCAGGTGGTCACCCTGGCCGGCAAGGGAATCAACGGCATCGCCGACCTCAAGGGCAAGCGCGTGGCGGTCGGCGCCGCCGGTTCGGGTGCCGAGGCCAACGCCCGCCAGATCCTGGAGGCGGCGGGGCTCACCTACAACGACTTGACGGCACAGTATCTCTCCTTCGCGGAGGCCGCCAACAACCTGAAGGACGGCAACATCGACGCGGCCTTCCTGACGGCCGGACACCCCACCGCGGCCATCCAGGACATCGCGGCCAGCCGCAAGGTGGCCCTCCTGTCCATCTCCCCCCAGATCATCTCCGCGCTCACCGCCAAGTACCCCTACTACACCCCCGTCACGATCCCAGCGGGCACCTACACGGGCGTCGACGCTCCGATCAGCACCGTGGCCGTCAAGGCCATGCTCGCCGTAAAGGCGGACCTGGACGCCAAGGTCGCCTACGAGATGGTGAAAGCCATGTACGCCAACACCGAGCGGCTCAAGGCCGCGCACAAGGTCGGGACGCAGATCACCGTGGACAGCGGCAAGGCCGGCATGCCCCTCACCCTGCACCCGGGGTCCGAGAAGTTCTTCAAGGAAGCGGGAAAGTAGCGAACGTTTCGGTCCGCGGCCGAGGTAACGCCCCCGGCCCGGCCCGGATCGTCCGGAGGGGGCGTCCAAGCGGCCCGGGCCCTTTGGACGCCCTTTTCCTTTTTTATGGCATCGATCCGACGCGCCGCCGCATGGACCCTGGGCGCGGCCGTTCTGGCGGGCCTGGCCCTTCTCTTGGTCCTGCCGCGCGTACCGACCCTGGTTCTACGGGACGGGCGGGGCGCGGTGGTTGCCCGGATACCCTGCGAGGGAGGGGGCTTCGTCCACCGGTACGTGCATTCCGTCCATCTCTCGGAGGTGGACGAAGAGTACAGTATAGAGAGGAACGGAATCCTGCACCTTACGGCATCGAGGTTCGACACCCTGGGAGTGGGGATTCCGTATGACGAGGAATGCGGTTTTTCCCTCCTGGACGGCCGCTTCGAGCTGCGGATGGACCGGCGTTATCCTTCGCTGCCCGTCCGCGTATCCCCCCTGTCGGGGCACGCGATCCTGACGGGGGGCCGGGAGTACCCGTTGACGGATTGGTTCGCCCCGGGAGACCTCGTCGTCCTTACGGCCCGACGCCTGCCCAGGCTGCCGGCGTTTCCGGCCTCGGCGGGAGGCGGCAAGACTCGTTAGCATTCGGAGGTTCTGCGCATGAGCAATCAGGAAAAGAAAGAAGGACGGCACGCGGCGGAACGCGGATCTCCGGATGCCGCGGCGGGGGCAATCTCCCCGGCGGCCGGCGAAGAGGCGGTGGACAGCGCCGAGATCCTTAAGAAGTTCGACAAGGAGGCGGATTTCCGCACCCTGACAGGCTTCCTGGGAAGGTTCGTTGCGGCCCTTGCAATAGCCTTTTCCGTGTTCCAGGTCTATACGGCGGCGTTCGGCGTCCTGGACGCCATGATACAGCGCGCCATACACCTGGGATTCGGACTCGCGCTGATCTATCTCCTGTATCCCACAAGGAAAAAGTGGCGGCGCGACCGGATACACCCCCTGGACGCGTGTCTCGCGGTGGCGGGCGCCGCCGCTCCCCTTTACATCGTCGCGTTCTACCAGGAGCTCGTGCTCCGGGCCGGCACGACCACGGCCCTGGACATCGCGATCGGCGTCCTGGGCATCCTCCTGGTGATCGAGGCCACGCGCCGGGTGGTGGGAATCCCCATCATCGTCATCGCGGGGCTTTTCATCGCGTACGCCTTCGCGGGCCCCTACATCCCCGGGCGGCTGGCGCATCGGGGCGCGGGGGTAGACACCTTGGTGGGGCACCTCTTCTTCACCACGGAGGGCGTCTTCGGCATCCCCCTGGGGGTATCGAGCACCTTTATCTTCCTCTTCATACTCTTCGGGGCCTACCTCGAGAAGACGGGGCTTGGGCAGTTTTTCATCGACATCAGCAACTCCATAGCCGGCTGGGCTTCCGGCGGGCCGGCCAAGGTCGCCGTCCTCTCCAGCGGCCTCATGGGGACGGTGTCCGGGAGCTCCGTGGCCAACGTCGTGGGCACCGGCAGCTTCACCATCCCCATGATGAAGAAGCTGGGCTACCGCCCCGAATTCGCGGGCGCCGTGGAGGCCACGGCCAGCACGGGCGGCCAGCTCATGCCGCCCATCATGGGGGCAGCGGCATTCCTGATGGCGGAGTTCACGGGAATCCCCTACGCCCGGATCATCGGGGCCGCCGTGGTCCCCGCCCTGCTCTACTACTTCGGGGTCTGGGCGGGCGTCCACCTGGAGGCCAAGCGGCTGGGTCTGCGGGGGCTGACGAGGGAAGAGCTGCCCAAGCTGGTGGCGCTCCTCAAGAAATCCTACCTGATGCTCCCCCTGGCCGCCATCATCTATCTCCTGGTGACGGGCTACACTCCCATGCGGGCCGCGCTCATCGCCATCTTACTTTCCATCGGAACCGCGGGCATCGCGTC
>CAYTYG010000083.1:0-876 GCA_964441515.1 uncultured Treponema sp. | reverse complement strand
CGTCGCGATCGCCGCCATCGGCGCGCTGATCGTCACCAGCGAGTACTCGTCTGGCGCGATCCAGACCAGCCTGATCGCGGTGCCCGACCGGCGCCGGCTCGTCACCGCGAAGCTGGCGGTGGTCGTCACCCTCACGGGCCTGGGGCTAAAGCTCGGCTCCAGCCTGGTGGCCTTGGCGAACGGGAAGCTCTTCCTGACCCTGGTGTTCACGATGTTCACTTCCATCATCCTGGGGATGGGGGTTCCGACCACGGCGAATTACGTGATCACCTCCACGATAGCCGCCCCCGCCATCATGATGATCCTCACCCGGCTGAATCCCGGCATCGACCCATACGCCCCCCTCATCGTCCTGCCCGCCCACATGTTCGCCTTCTACTTCGGGATCATCGCGGACGTGACGCCCCCGGTAGCGTTGGCCGCCTTCGCGGGGGCCGGGATAGCGAAGGCCAATCCCATGAAGACCGGTTTCGCGGCCTCCAAGCTGGCCATAGCGGCGTTCCTTGTGCCGTACATCTTCGTCTACAACCCCCAGATGCTGGGAATCGGCGCAAGCTTCCTGGATATGGTGTGGATTTTCACGACGTCGGCGGTGGGCATCGTAGGGGTATCCTCGGGCGTGATGGGCTATCTCATACGGCCCATGCGCCGGTGGGAACGCCCCCTGTTTATCGTCGGCGGCATACTCCTCGTAACCCCCGGCCTTCTTACGGACTCGGTCGGCCTGGGCATCCTGGTCGTCGGGCTCTTGGGGCAGAAATTCCTTGCGGCCCCGTCCCCCAAGGCGCGCGCAGAGGGCTGATCCGGGTCCGGACGGATATCGGGGCGTCCGATACGCCGCTTGCGTATCGGGCGCCCCGTTTTCGTTTCCGAGAA
>CAYTYG010000082.1:4488-11123 GCA_964441515.1 uncultured Treponema sp. | reverse complement strand
GAGCCCGGAGTTCAAGGCAAAGGCTGAAGAAACCGTCGCGCGCTTTCCCATGAGTGGCGGGAACTGCACGACGCCGAAGTCGAGATTTTTTTCCTCGGCGAAGTCGGCCGCTGCCCAGGCGCCGTTGATGTGCATGCCCGCCTTGCCGGTCCTGAAGCTGTCCAGGGCGAAGTCGTAGGTCAGGCCCCAGGGCAGGATTCCATGCTTGTAGACCAGGTCCGAGATCGCCTGATACGCCGCGATGCCCGCCCGGCCGCTGAATCCGACTCTAACCTTATCCTTGTCTGCGTCGAGCATGGAGTCCCCTTGCTGCCGGAGAAGGGTCATGAAGAGCCGGGTCAGGGTGTGGGCCGCGAAGGCGCCGCTGGAAGTCTCCATCGCGACGCCGAGGGCTCCGGTCTTCGCCTTTACGGCCTTGCCCGCCTCGACGAGCTCGGCGAGCGTCGCCGGAACCTTCTCGACGCCGGCCTTAGCGAAGAGCGTTTTATTGTAGTACAAGACGAGGGGATGGACGTCGAGGGGAAGGGCGTAGAGCGAGCCCCCGGATCGGCAGTCTTCGACGAGATTCGCCTCGAAATCCGATAGCTTGAGCCCGGAGGATCGGATCAGGTCGTCGAGCCCCAGGAAGGAGCCCCTGCCGCAGTAATCGGCGAAGCGCTCCTGGTGCAGCGCGACGACGTCGGGCATGTTCCCCGCGGCGATCGCGTCGTTGAGCTTCGCGTAATAGGTGTTGAAGACGGTATTGACCAGTTTCACGCGCACCCTGTCCTGGGAGGCGTTGTAAAGATCGACCATATCCGCGAAGGTCGTACCGTCTCCTTCCGGAAAGGGAGTCCAGCAGCTGATCTCGATCCTCGTGTCCCGAGCCTGCGCGTCGAGGTATAGTCCGGCCGCCAAGACTATCCATGCGATTATGGACACCGTACGCATTTTCGCCCTCATCCCGAACCTCCTCGCTCGCTATCCGCGTAGAAAATTGTAATGCATCGCTCCATGCATTAGCATGAACGCATGGAGGAAAAGGCTCGAAAGGCTTCGTGGATTCTTGCGATCGCCTTCCATTCCCTGTTCGTTGCTGCGGCCGAGGAGCGACCGATCAAGATCCTCTATATCTCAAGCTACTACTCCCTCTCGGCCGACACGACCGCGGTGGTCTCCAGCCTCGAGGAAACGCTGGCCGCCTCCGGATTGAGGGCGGACGTATTCGTCGAAGCCCTCGACGTCTTCCGGCAGCCCCAGACGGGCGCCTTCCTCGAGAGCTTCGACGAGATGCTGGCCCTGCGCTACGCTTCCTCGCTCCCGGACATCATCGTCGCCCAGTCCAGCCAAGCCCTGGAGGCCGCGGCCAGGTTCAAGGCGTCCCGCGCGCCGGAGGTCCCGGTCTATTGCTTCGATTCTCTAGACCAGGCCTTGGTGTCGTTTTATTCGCGGATGGAAGGCTTCTACGGCAGGATCAGCGGCAACGCCTTTCCTCCTACCATGAGGCTGGCGGCCCTGCTCCTGCCCAGGACAAAGACGGTCTACCTCCTGGTATCGATCTCGACCAGTTACATGGAAACCTTCGTTTCGTCCCTCGCCTCGATACGGGACGATTTCTCCGGCATCCTCTTCGTGCCGATCGTCAACGAGAGCTTCGACGAGGTGGCGGCCGCTCTCTCCTCGGCGGGGCCGGACTCCCTGGCGATACTCCTGCCGGGAAGCTGGCCGCTCGAGGACGGGAGAAGCCTCTCGGGCGCCGAGGCCGTCGAACGGCTCTCCGCCCTCGCGCCGATGCCCTATTTCGGCGTCATGGGCTCTTCCTTCGGCACGGGGCTCGTGGGCGGAGCGGTCGAAGACCGGGGCTATATGGGCAGGGAAGCGGGCGAGATGATCGCTGCGATACTCGTCGGGCCGCGGGAGCCTATACCCTGGCTCGTGTCCCGTTCCTTGACGCCGACCGTCGACTACGAGAACCTTGGCCGCTTCTCGATATCGCCCTCCCGGGTGCCGACCGATACGCTGATCCTGAACGCTCCGCCCGAATTCTGGGTCCGCTACGAGACCCCGATAAAGATCATCGGCCTCGCGCTCGCCGCGCTCCTGGTCCTGCTAGCGGCGACCCTAGTCCTCCACTGGAGGGAGCAGGTCATGCTCAAGGGCAACGCCGCCAGGCTGGAGCGGGAGCTCGAGGGAATGAAGGCGAAGCTCGTCGCCGATACCCGGGACGCGGTGCTGGGCAGGATAGCCCTCGGTCTCGCCCACGAGATCAACAATCCCCTCGCAGCCATCGAGGCGGCCGCCTACTCGACGCGCCGCGTCCTAGTCGGCGACGGGACGGAAGGCGGGAAGGGGCTGTCCGGCATCATCGCCTCCCTCGACGATCGAGGCATCCTGCTCTACCGGAGGATCGACGCGCTCCGCGCCGCCCGTTTCCGTCCCCTGGACGCGCCGGTCGAAGACCGGGCCCGCGAGGTCCTGGCCGCGAGGCTGTCGGCCCTCGGCGTCGCCGCGTCCCGCGAACTCGCCGACCTCCTCGTGGACGCCGACCTCGACTGGCTCGACGACGAGGATCTCGCGGAACTCTGCTCCGAGCGTGGCCGGGCGGTATTGGAAGGCCTCTTCGAGACGCGGGTGCTTCTGACGGGCCTGGATATCACGCAGCGATCCGTGCAAAGGATCGCTCAGACCGTCGAGGCGGTGCGCAGCTACGCCTGCGACGCGGCCGTCGCCGCCGGGGCGAAATACGCCTCGGTCGCCTCCACCCTGTCGGCGGCCATGATTCTCTTCCGGGACGCCGAGCGCGGGGGGACGGTCATACGCCGCGGGGGCGCCGAGGGGGTTTTGCCCGTGTCGGCCTCGCCGGCGGACCTCACTCGGCTGTGGACGGGCCTTATCCAGAACGCGATCCTGTCCATGGAGGGAAAGGGCGAGATCGGCATCGAAGTGCGCCGGGAGGGCGAGCAGGCGATCATCGATGTCTTCGACTCCGGGCCGGGCCTCGAACCCGAGGCGGAGCTCGCGTTGTCGGAACCCGCGGCGTCGGACGCCGACATGGACCGGGGCTCAAGGCTCGGGCTCTCGATCTGCAAACGAATAGCGGAAGGAACCGGGGGCAAGTTGTCCTACGAAAGGAGAGAGGGTGTGACGAGATTCACGGTAAGACTACCCCTCGCGGAGACGCGCAATGGCGTCAGTTAAGGCGATCCTCCTCGTCGACGACGAGGCCATCATCCTCCTGGCTCTCAAGCAATCCCTGCGCCTGCGTTTCGGCTCCGGCTACCGCTACGAGACCGCCCTTAACGGGACCGAGGGGCTCGCCCGCGTCAAGGAGCTTGCCGAGGACGGCATCCGCGTCGTCCTGGTCGTATCCGACTGGCTCATGCCGGGGATGAAGGGCGACGAATTCCTCGCGCGCATCCACGAGATACATCCGGAGATCAAGCTGGTCATGCTGACCGGCCACGCCTCCGAGTCCGAGATGGCCGATCTCGCGCGCGAGGTGAACCTGGAAGCCTTCATCCGCAAACCTTGGAACGCCGAGCAGCTCTTTTCCGTCATCGAAAAGGCCCTGGCCGCGGACCCCGGCCCGGAGGATTGAGGAAGCGGACGTTTGGAAGTGCAAATTCATGAACTTCGAAGAAATCCGTTGTACGTCCGATTGACGACACGGCCCTCCGCGGCGGCCTCCGGACTCCTTGGGCTTTCCGGGTCCGTGTCCGCCGCGGGGTCCCTTGTCTCGATATCAATTGGATCGCGGGGGAAAAATGCCGGAGTTGCTACAAAGCCTGCCGCTTGTCGGCGGTCTATACCAGATCGAGAATATTCTCCTTCTGTACATCTTCCTGACTCGAAGGCGCTCGCTCCTCCTTCACGGGGCGGCATGGATCGCCGTAACCGCCGCCGTCTACCTGCTCTACCCGCACCTGGGTTTTCTCAAGGCCGGATTCTATCTCCGGGAATACGCGCTGGGCTGCCTCTACCTGATACCCCGTCTGCTCTTCTTCCGGGAAACGCTACCGGTGAAACTCTTTGTTTTCTTTATGAATTTCTCCCTGACACAGCTAACCTACCTCATCTTCACGTACCTGGACCGGCTCCTGTCTACCCGTATTCCCCGGTTCTACGTCCTTGCCGGCCTCTTGCTGGAGTTGGCGGCCCTTCCGCTGGTGCATCGGTATGCAAAACCGTACCTGAAAAACATCCTAGCGGTTATGAACCGCAACAACGTCGTGTTCGTTTTTTTCCCCATCCTCTCCTTCGCCCTCCTCGCCTATTACGGCGTGCTGAACAGCTTCGTCCTGTCGACGTTCATACCGCTGGTGCTGTCCACCCTGCTCATTCTCTTTTCCTATTACATGATCTCCGTCTCCATCTCGACCGCGAAACGCGGGCAGGAGCTCGAGCGGATTTCGAATTCCGACAGCCTCACCGGAGTTTTCAACCGGCGGCACATGGAACAGCGAATCCGGGAAGAGTTCAATCGCTACAACGAAACGGGCATGGAGTTTTCCCTCATACTCATCGACATCGACTTCTTCAAGGCGGTCAACGACAAGTACGGGCATGACTGCGGCGACAAGCTGCTCGTCGAGATCGTTAGGGACATAGGCGGCGCCGTCCGGCAAAACGACATCGTGGCCCGTTGGGGGGGCGAAGAATTCCTTCTCCTGCTTCCCGGGACAAGGGGGGAACAGGCGGCAAAGCTGGCGGAACGGGTGCGCAAAGCCGTCGAGGAACGCCGGCATGAGTACGGCGGGCTCTCCCTGTCCGCGACCATCACGCTCGGCGCTGCCGTCGCCCGTCCCGGGGATACGCTTTCCGCCCTGATCAAGAGGGCCGACATCGCGCTCTACCGGGGCAAGCGGAAGGGCCGGAATCTAGCGATCCTGTTCGACGAAACGGATAAGCCGGACGCTTGAGGGCGCCCGCGTGATGAGCCGTCCGCGCTATTCCCTGCCGGGACGCCCGCGGAACAGGAACCGGAACTTCTCGTTTCTATTCCCCTGGTCGGACAGGACCAGCTCCCGTATCTCCGCCGGGAGCCTGCGCCTCTGCCAATCCGCCTCGTCCTCCCCGGCTTTTTCCCGTTCGGCTTCCGGGGAGGCGGCCCGCGCGGCCTTGATAGCGTACGCCGCGGCCCCCAGCTCATGGTCCGCCATGTGGGCCGTGGCGGCCGCGTGCCCGGCGGCCCGGGCCGCAAGGACGGCCGCGCCGGCGGCTCCCTTGGCCGCGTCATGGGCCGCGTACGCGGCCCGGCGGGCCTGGATCATGGAGACCTCCCCCCGGGCCCAGGCGCGGGCCGTCGCCACGGCGTTCCGCGGACGCTCGTCCCCCGGGCATTCCCGTTCGAAGAGCCCCAGGACATGCTCCGCGCAGTCCGCCGCCCAAAGGGCCAGCCGTCGGTGGGTTTCGTCCTCGAGGAACCCGCCGCGGCGGAGCGTCACGAACCTTGGATCCCTGCCTTTATCGCCCAATGCGCCCTCCTTCCCGGGCCGGCCCCAAAAGATCTATGCATCCGCGTAACCCGGTTTTCGGCCGGGCCGCGTCCGGGACGCCGCCAGGAAGGCGCCCGCGCCCGCGAGGAGGCCGGCCAGGTTGGCAAGGCCGTCCGCCGCCTCGCGGGATCTCCCGGCGAGGGGCTGGAGGAGCTCCAGGGCCGCCCCCAGGGCGAAGCCCAGGGCGAGGGAAAAGACGGCCGCGGACGCCCTGCCCCGCCCGAACCCGCGGAGGAATATCGCGCCCAACACCCCTCCGGCGGCGTAGGCAAGGCCGTGCCCTATCTTGTCAAGATGTTCTATCCCCGACGGACTCATCGAGTTCACCGGAACCAAGGAGACCAGGGCTACCCCCGCCATGTACGCAGGATAGAGGACGCGGATGATCCAACGGGGAAGCTTCATGGTGCCATAATCGCCCGGGGACGCGGAAAGGATCAAGCTCCCCGCCGCCGCCGGGCTTTCCGGAGGGAGGGGGCCCGGGGGAGGGAACCTCTTTCCCGAAAGGGGTTCCTTCCCCCGGACAAAAAAGGCGGAGGCCTCTCGGCCCCCGCCCGCGATAATCGGTCTCCGCGCCGTCGCCCCGGGAAGGGGCCTAGCGGGACTTGGCGTAGGCCGCGGCGTTCCTGCCCGCCTCGCGGCCGTAGGTGATGCTCATGGAGATGGAGGAGCCGGAAGCGGGATACTCCCGGTAGTAGAATCCCCCGTTGGCCACCTCGCCCGCGGCGTAGAGCCCGGGCAGGGGCCGTCCGTCGGACTGGCGTAGGACCTGGGCGGAGGTGTCGGTCTTGAGCCCGCCCATGGTGCCGATGGTGGTGGGCTTCACGACCACCGCGAAGTAGGGACCCTCGGAGGCTCCGAGAAGCCGGAAGCTCTCCTGGAGCTTGGCGGCGTCCATGCCCGCGGCGGAAGCCAGGGCGGCCACGGAATCCGCCTTGTGGGCGAAGCCCCGGTCCAGGGCGGGCTGGACGGTGCCGGCGGCCTTGGCCCCGGCGAAGAGCCCGAAGAAGCTCTTGCCCCCGGCCTTCTTGAGGGCCGTGTAGTTGATGGGGTAATCCGCCACCTTGGATACGAAGGTTCCGTCGGTCTTCACGAAGACCGGGGAGTTCATGGCTATGCCGTTGTACCCCGAGTTGGGCAGGCTCCCGTCCACGAACTCGA
>CAYTYG010000082.1:0-4478 GCA_964441515.1 uncultured Treponema sp. | reverse complement strand
CAGATGACGAGCCGCGTCGGCTCCTGGATGTTGTAGCCGAACTCGAAGCCGATCGCGCCGCCCTGGAACTCCACGGCGGCACCGACCTCGAGGCCCATGACGATCCCGTCGCCCGTGTTGCCCTTGCTGGACAGGGGGAAGTCACCGACCGCCACGGGGGAGTACTTGGCCTTCATCTCCTCGCTGGCGTCGAAGCCCCCGGTGGCCAGGACCACGGCCTTGGCCTTGAAGGTGCAGCCGCCGGACTTGGAATCCGCCTGGGCGCCCACGACCGCCCCGGACTTGTCCGTCCGGAGGGAAGCGGCCCGCACGCCGGTCAGGATCGTGACGCCCAGGTCCCGGGCGCGCTTTTCCAGCGGGTTGATGAGCGCCGAGCCTATCATGGCGGTGCCGTCCGGGTGCTTGGAGAAGTGGGCCCGGGGCTCCGGGGCCGTTCCCGCGGGGACCTTCATCCACCACTGGACCCCGATGCCCTCGAGGAACTTGATGGTCTCCATGGAGTGCTCGGCGAAGAACCGGAGGCGGGCGCGGTCGGCCTTGCCCTCGGCGCGGGCCATGTAGTAGTCCACCATCTTGGGCTGGTCCTCGGGGCTCAGGGCCGCGTACACGATGCCCGCGGAGGTCACCGTGGATCCCCCGACCAGGTCCTGCTTCTCAATGAGGATCACCGAGGCTCCGGCCTCCGCCGCCGAGATGGCCGCGCTGAAACCGGCCGCCCCGGCCCCTACCACGAGCACGTCGGCGTCGTAGGTCTTGTTCTGCCGCCTGGCCGCCTTGGCCGGGGAGAGAAGGCTCGCGGGGGCTCCGGCCTGGGCCAGGCACTCCCGGACCGCGCGCTTGAAGACCGCGCTGGTGACGGTGGCGCCGCTTACGCTGTCCACCCCGGCGGTGTTGGCCTCCTTCATGCGATCGGCCAGGATGCGCAGGGCCTTCCCGCCCAGGGCCTCGGTTTCTTTATAGTCCCGGTACTCGACCGAGAGGATGGCGCTTTCGCCGACCGTGACGGTGACGGGGAAGTCGCCGTAGAAGCCTTTGCAGACCGCGGTATAGGCACCGGGCTTCATGGTAGCGGCGCCCTTGGGGGTGACGCTGCACCCGGACAGGGCAAGGAGGACGCAGAGCAACGCGAGGAGAGTCTTCTTCATACGTATGCCTCTTTCTGGGAATGGCGGAATGGCGGGAACCTGGATCCGGGCATCCGGGGCGGGAGACCGGCCGGGGGCCGGGCCGCGGCGAGCCAAAGGAATCCAAAAAAGTTCATTTTCGCCATTTTCTCCGGCGACGCCGGAAATCACATTGTAATCCCCTTTCCTCCCTTGTCAAGCTTTGCCGGTCCCCCGGGACCTCGGGTCCGGTCCGTCGGCCGGGCCTTCGGCCGGGCCGTCAGGAGGAAATATCCCGGCTTGACCCGCCGGAAGTCCACGGCTTCGGCCCCGATCTCCCGGCAAAGCGCCTCCGCGCCCCGGTCCAACAGAAGCTGGCCCCACAGGGCCTTCAGGTGCTCCGAACGGTCCTCGAAATGTTCGATCCGGAATCCCGCGTTCTCCAGCATCCGGAACAGGGTTTCCACCCCGTCCAGGCGCCCCGCGCAGCCCGAAAGCCGGGCGGGCTCGCCCCGGGCGTAGAGGTCGGAGAGGGCCAGGAGCCCGTCGGGCTTCAGAACCCGGCGGCACTCGGCCAGCACGGCCGGGGGGTCCTCCATCTTGGAGAAGCTGCATTCCATGAGGACGCCGTCCAGGCTCCCGTCTTCCAACGGGAGGGCCGCCGCGTCGGCGCAGCCCAGCCCGCTTTGCCCCTCCACGACCGCGGGGTCCCGATCCAGCCCGCGTATGTCCACGAAATACCGGGCCGCTATGTACCGAACCGCCGCCCCGGATCCGCACCCCAGGTCGACAAGCCGGGCCCCGGGGGCGAAGGAACAGAGCTCCAGGGCGCGGTCCGTCACGGAAAAGCCCCCGGGCCTCCGCTCCCGCGCGGACGGGCGGCTCACGTCCGAAATCCCGAAAGGCAGCCGGGGCGGACCAACTACTTGTCCTCGAGCCGCATCTCGACCTCGGCTATCCGGCCCCGGGCCATCTCCTCCGGGATGAAGACTTGGCCGCACTGGGGGCACGCCAGGATGTCCGCGTAGAAGGAGTGGCCCAGGTAGCTGAAATCCGTCTTTCGGGGGACGAGCTCCCGGTTGCAGGCCTGGCAGATCCAGACGCGTTTTTCCGGCATGGCTCATTCCCCTTCTATGCTCATCCGGTGGGACCACGCGTTGAGCAGTTCGAAGCCGTCTTCCCTGGGCCGGTACTCGGCCCAATAGGTCATCTTGCCGATGCGCAGGTGGGCGCTGTAGGAACGGGAGTCGGGATCGTACACCTTTCTCCCGCCGGCCTCGCACTGCTCTATCAGCGTCTCGATATCCGCCTCCAGGATATAGGAGTCGCTCAGCTTCCTCCTCAACTCGGGCGTCATGACAAGCTTCATCCCCTCACCTCCCGATCCTTCCGTATCCCCTTCCCCCCAGAACTCCCGCAGGAGCCGGCGGCGCAGCTCCGCCTGGTTCTTCCTGCGCTCCGTCAGGGTCGGGGAAGGCCTGTCCGGTCCGTTGAGTCCGAACGCGATGTCCAGTATATGCCAGGCCTTCTTCCCCTTCGACGCGAAGATGTCCCGGCAGTTGGCGCACCAGGCGATATAGGGCAGGCTCCCTTCCGCGGCGCGGGAGGATGCGACGTAGTCCGCGTAGGGGGGGTGGGCTATCTGGACCTGCCCGCCCCAGCTGCAGCAGCGCGGGAGATCCGCCTGGGCCGGAAGCTCCTCCAGGGAATACCCGGCTCGCCGGGCGATGCGGCGCACGGCCTCCCGCGTTCCACGCTCACCCCGGCTGGAGCAGGGGTCGAATACCGAGGCGGCCTCGGCGGGCGTTTCCAGAGGCGCGTCCCCCGGGGCGCCGGCCGGAGCCGCGGCCCCGCCGTCCCGGGCCCGCCCCGGTGCTCCGCCGCCCTCCGCCAACAGGTCGTAGAGAAAAACCCCCGGGATCTCCGGCAGGTGCTCCGCGAACTGGCTTCGGCAGGTGGGGCAGGCGAACACCGCCTCGGGCTTCCCGAAGGAGGCCCAGACCTCCCGCAGCCCGGAGACCGCCTCCCGGTGGAGGGTGTCGTCCCCGGCCCACAGGGCCGGGACGCCGCAGCACCCCAGGGCCAGGGCTGTGTCCGGCCGGTCGTCCAGCAAGTACCGGTAGCTCTCCAGGACATACCTCGGGTCTGAGGATCCCAGCCGGCACCCGGGGAAGAAGAGCCTCGACGCCTTCCCGCGGCCCCGGGGAAGCCGGGCCAGCCAGGCCGGGCCGTTCGAGAACGCCATGTCCCGCAGGAAGAAATCGTGGAAGGCCCAGGGCATGGCCCCCTTCTCGCGCATCGCCCGGTGGCTGCGCAGGAGAAGCTGTCCTACGTCGATTCCCTTGGGACAGACCTCCCCGCAGATCCCGCACTGGTTGCAGGTGGAGATGAGCCGGGTGGCCACGGTCCCGTTCCCGTCCAGGGTGCCGGGATGGATGGTGACCTCCACTTCCTCGGCTATGCGCTTGGGGTATTTCCGGAAGAAAGCCATGAGGTCGCAGGACCGGACGCAGGCGTCGCAGGAGCACCGCAGGCAGCGCTTGGCCTCCCGGACGGCCTCCTCCGGGGTATAGGCTCTCCCGTCCGCGGGAAGCACCGGGTCGGACGGAGGGATCCGGGAGATGTCCATCTCCAGCCGCGTTCCGAAGGCGGGCCGGTCGTTCCGCATGCTCCCGACCTTGAGGTAGCCCTCGACGGCGAGCGAGGCCCGGATGCCGTCGGCCAGGGCCTCCATGGAGTCCGAACCCGCCAGGGAACCGCCCAGAAAGACCCCGGGCCGGCCGCTCGCGAAAGAGCCCCTCGGATCGGGGGCAAGGCCGAAATCCCGGCCGCCCCGCCCGGTGGCCACGTAGACGGCGTCGAAGTCCAGGTCGTCGAGGCAGGCGACCTCGGTCCCCAGGCGCAGGTCGTACTCCTCGTTCCGGAACTGGAGGGAAATCTCAGCCAGGATGACATCGGAGGGCAGGAGGCCGTGCAGGTGTCCGCCCGGGCGCGGCGCCTTTTCGAATACCGTGACCCTGTATTTCCGCACCGCCAGCCGAAGCGCGCAGGCCAAGCCGCTTATCCCGCCGCCGACGACCGCGACACTCCCTTCCTTGGGGGGCATGCCGAAGCCGTCCGGTTCCAGGCTGCGGGCGTTGTCCACGGCGGCCCTCTCCAGAAGCCGCAGGGAGATCGCCCCGTCCACGGAGCGCCTCGGGCACACGGTCTTGCATTTTTCGTCGCACAAAGCCGACACGATGCCCGGAAAGACGACGGCGTTCCGGTAGGCCCTGTAGGCCGCCTGGAACGCCCCCCTCCGGATTTTCTCCACGAAATCCCGGACGTCCAGGCGGAAGGGACAGACGGCCGCGCAAAAGGCCGGCTCGTATTGGA
>CAYTYG010000081.1:0-11158 GCA_964441515.1 uncultured Treponema sp. | reverse complement strand
CCCGGGGCGTTCCCGTCCCCGTGGACGCCCCGGCGCAATCCTGGCTCTGGATGTCCCTCTCCGGGCTGGTGGGCTTCGTGGGGGCCGATTATTTCCTCTTCAACGCCTACGTATGGATAGGGTCCCGGACGACCATGCTTTTCCTGGCCCTCGCGCCCCCCATCACGGCCCTGTTGGGAAGGATCTTCCTTGGGGAGAGGATGCCCGCGGGGGGCCTCGCGGGCATGGCCCTGGTCTGCGCCGGGATAGCTTTGGCGGTCCTGGGGCGGCGGAGGGACCGGCGGGTCGAACTTCCCAAGGAAGGTTCCGTCCTAATCCGGGGATACGCGTTCGCCCTGGCGGCCTCCGTGCTCCAGTCCGCGGGCATGATCTTCACGAAGATCGGGGCCCGGGGCTGCGACGCCCTGGCGGGCACCCAGATGCGGGTCCTGGCGGGCATCCTGGGCTTCGCCGCGTTCGCTCTAATCTCCGGGGAGGGAGGGAAGGTTTTCGTCGAGGCCCCCCGGGACGGCGTCGGGATGCGGAAGACGGCCCTGGGCGCCGTCTTCGGCCCCTTCCTGGGGGTGACGCTCTCGGTTTTCGCCCTGCAGAAAGCCCTTGCGGGCTCCGTTTCCTCCCTCATAGGCCTGACGCCGGTGCTCATCATTCCCCCGTCCGTGCTCTTCCTGAAACAGAAGGTCGGGGCGCTGGAGGTCCTGGGGGCGGTCACGGCGGTCTGCGGAACCATCGTCTTTTTCCTGTAGCCCCGCCGTCCGGCGCAAAGCCGCGGATTGAAGACCCCGCGCGGCCCGCCCCGGGAGGCGGAGCCCGGGAAGCCCGGCTCCGCCTCCGGCCACTTCCCACCGGGGGATTCGGGGATTATATTCTTCCCATGTCCATAACATTCTACTCCGAGGGGGCCGCGGGGGAAGTGACGGGCTCCAAGCACGTGCTGGAGGTGGATGGAAGGCGGTTCCTCGTGGACTGCGGGGCCTTCCAGGGCAAACGGGCCGAGGCGGAGCGGAAGAACCGGGCCCTGGTGCCGAATCCCGCCGGGCTTGAGGCTGCGATCCTTACTCATGCCCATTACGACCATTCGGGGATGTTTCCCCTCCTGGCCCGAAGGGGTTTCCGGGGAAACGTCTACTCCACGCCCGCCACCAGGGACCTGGCCAACATCATCCTGATGGATTCCGCCCGCATCCAGGCCCGGGACGCCGAATACCTGGCCAAGCAGGCCGCGAAGAGGGGGGAGCGCTTCGACTGGAAGCCCCTCTATACCGAGGAGGACGTGGTACAGGTTGCGGGGCAGTTCGTGACCGCGTCCTACGGACGGCCCCTGGCGGTCGGGGACGGCGTGCAGGCGGAACTCTTCGACGCGGGGCATATCCTGGGCTCCTCGATGGCCCATGTCCGGGCGCGGGATTCCTCGGGGCGCCAGGCCGCGATAGCCTTTACCGGGGATCTCGGGCGCCCCGGCAAGCCGATCATCCGGGATCCCGACCGGATTCCCCCGGCCGAGTGGATAGTCCTGGAGGCCACCTACGGAGACCGCCTCCACGAGTCCCAGGACGACGCCCTGGACAAGCTGGCCGAGGTGGTTCGCGCGACCGCCGCGGCGGGGGGCAAGATCGTCATCCCGGCCTTCGCCATAGAACGCACCCAGGAGCTCGTCTACTACCTCCACATCCTCTCGGACCGGAAGCTAATACCGGAGATTCCCATCTGGGTGGACTCCCCCATGGCCATCAACGCCACCACGATCTTCCAGGTCCACCCGGAGTGCTACGACAGGGAGACCCACGAGGCCTTCCTCCGGCACCACAAGAATCCCTTCGGGTTCAACCACCTGCGCTTCTCCTCCACCGTGGAGGAGTCCAAGGCCCTGAACGACCTTAAAGGTCCGGCCATCATCATCAGCGCCGACGGGATGTGCGAGGCCGGCCGCATCCAGCACCACCTCCTGCACACGGTGGAGGATCCCGCGAACACGATCCTCATCGTGGGGTACATGGCCCGGGACACCCTGGGCCGGAGGATCAAGGAGAGGGTCCCGGAGGTGCGCATCCACGGGAACGTCCTCAAGCTCCGCGCGCGGGTGGAGGAGATCAACGCATTCAGCGCCCACGCGGATTATCAGGAGATCTGGAGCTGGCTTTCGTCCCTGGACCTGGGGGGGCTCAAGGGGATTTTCCTGGTGCACGGGGAAGCGGAGGGCCTTTCCGCCCTCTCGGCCTTCCTGGGGAAAAAGGGGATCGGGAATGTGCGGATCGTCCGGTATGGGGAACGCTACGAACTCTGACGGCATGCCGGCTTCCCTTCCGGGCCGGGAGGGGAAGCCGCGATCCAGGATACTCTTCCGAAACGGTACGGTGCTGACCGGTTTTGCCGCCATGGAATCCTGCGATGTCCTTTTGGAGGACGGTATCGTGGCGGAGGTCTTCGGGGAAAGGCGGCTTTCCCAGCATACCCTGGATCCCGGTACGACGGTCCTGGACGCGGGGGGGGCCTATATCGCCCCCGGGTTCATCGACACCCACATCCACGGATTTTCGGGGTACGGGACCGAGGGAGGGGACCCCGAAGAGCTTGCGGGGATGTCCCGGTCCCTGGCCCGATACGGGGTGACGTCCTTCTGTCCCACCTTCTATCCCGCGGAAAGGGGGAGCCTGGTGGCTCAGATGCGTTCCGCCTCCCGCGCCGTAGTTCCGGAGGACGGGTCCCGGATCCTCGGGTTTCACCTGGAGGGCCCCTTCATCTCCCCCGAGCGGCTGGGCGTACAACGCCCCGAGACGGTGAGCCCCGTGGACATGGGCTTCATGGAGGAGCTCTGGGAGGCTTCCGGCGGCCGCATCGCCAGCATGACCATAGCCCCGGAGCTCAAGGGGATGCGGGAGCTGGCCCTCTACTGCCTCAAGAAAGGCATAGTCCTCCAGGCGGGGCACACGAACGCCACGTACGAGAACATGCTGGAGGGGATGCAGGCCGGCGTCCTCCACGCCACGCACCTCTTCAACGGCATGAGCCAGATGCACCACCGGAACCCCAACGCCGTGGGCGCAGTCCTTATCCACCCGGAGCTCACCTGCGAGATCATCGCGGACGGGCGCCATATCCACCCGGACCTGATACGCCTGGTGACAAGGGAAAAGCCCCTGGACCGGATCGTGCTGGTAACGGATTCCCTGCGGCCCACGGAGCAGAAAGAGGGCCCCCTCGTGGCGAACGGGGAGGAAGTCTACCTCAAGGACGGGCTTTTTTACCGCCGCTCGGACGACACTATCGCCGGTTCCTGCCTGACGATGATGGAAGGCGTCCGGAACCTGGTCTCCTTCGGGATATCCGTGCAGGACGCGGTTTCCATGGCCAGCGGGAATCCCGCCCGGGTGCTCCGCGTCCCCCGCCTGGGCGCTCTGATCCCGGGCTACGAGGGGGACATCACGGTATTCGACAAGCAGTTTCGGGTATCGGCCGTAGCCGTACGAGGAAGATTGGTCAAGAACGAACTTTAACAAGGTGTTGAAAAAGCAACCGGCTTTTCGACATCCTGTCAATCAGGAGGCATCATGCGTTTGGTCATTCTCAAGGATTACGATCAGGTTTCCCGGTGGGCGGCCCGGCTGGTGGCCGACCGGATACGGGCCTTCGCCCCGACCCCGGCTCGCCGCTATACCCTGGGGCTTCCCACGGGTTCCAGTCCCGTCGGTATGTACGACGAGCTGGCCCGCATGCACAAGGAGGAGGGGCTTTCCTTCCGCAACGTGGTCACCTTCAATATGGACGAGTACGCGGGGCTGCCCCCGGACAATCCCTGCAGCTACAGCTATTTCATGCGGACGCACCTCTTCGACCGCATAGACATCCCGCCGGAGAACACGCACCTCCCGAACGGGAACGCCCCGGACCTCCCGGCGGCGGGGGCGGAATACGAGAAGGCCATCGCCGAGGCCGGGGGAATCCGGCTCTTCGTGGGCGGCATAGGGACGGACGGGCACATCGCCTTCAACGAGCCCGGCTCCTCCCTCGCCTCCCGCACTCGCCCGAAGACCCTGACCCCGGGCACCCGCGCGGACAACGCCCGGTTTTTCGACAACGACCTGTCGAAGGTCCCGACCCTCGCCCTAACGGTGGGCGTCGGAACGGTCATGGCCGCGGACGAAGTGATGCTCCTAGTCTCGGGATACAACAAGGCCCGCGCCCTGAAGTCACTGGTGGAGGAGGGGGTGAACCATCTCTGCCCGGCCAGCTGCCTCCAGCTCCACCCCAAGGCCGTCGTGGTCTGCGACGAGGCGGCCACGGACGAGCTGATGGTGAAGACCGTCCGCTACTTCAAGGAGATAGCGGGCGCCGGTATCTGATCGGGAAAGAGCTCCCCTAGATCCGGGTCTATGGTGCGGAACCGGCTTTCCGCGTCCAGGAGCGGCTTCAGGCTCTCGGGGATCTCGACCTCCCGGCCGATCAGGGGCTCCACGATCGTCTCGAATTTAGCCGGGTGGGCGGTGGCCGCCAGGACGACCGGGCTTTCCCGAAGCCGGCGGACCCGCAGGTATTCCGCCGTTGCCGTGTGCGGGCACATCACGTACCCGTACCGGCTGTAGGTGTTCTGTATCGTGGCGCGTATCTCCTCGTCCGTGACGCTCTGGGCGCTCACTTCCCGCCGTAGGATCTCCTCGTCCGGGTAGAGGGCCCGCAGGCGCTCCATGTTGCTGGGGTCCCCCACGTCCATGGCGTTCGCCAGGGTGCGGACGCTGGGGCGGGGGCGGTAGATGCCCTCGGCCAGGAAGTCCGGGATCGTCCGGTTGGCGTTCACCGCCAGGGCGATGCGGGAGATGGGCGCCCCCATGGCCCGGGCCCAGTAGGCGCCCACGGCGTTGCCCGCGTTGCCGCAGGGCACCACGACGACGGGCCGCTCGCCCGTCTCCGCCCGGAAGCGGACGGCCGCGTGGACGTAGTAGACCGTCTGGGGCAGGAGCCTGCCGAGGTTGATGCTGTTCGCCGAGGAGAGACTCAGGCGGCCCGAGATCTCGGGGGAGAGGAAGGCTTCCTTCACGAGCCTCTGGCAGTCGTCGAAGGTTCCGCGGACGGCGAAGGAGGACACGTTGTCCCCCCAGCAGGTCAGCTGTTTCCTCTGGCGCTCGGTGACGCCGTTTTCCGGAAAGAGGACGCGTACGGAGATCCCTTTTCTTCCGTGGAAGGCGGCCGCTACGGCTCCTCCCGTATCCCCGGACGTGGCCACCAGTATGGTGAGGGGCCCCTCCCCGGCCTCCGCCATCCGCTCCAGGATCAAGGCCAGGAAGCGGGCCCCGAAGTCCTTGAAGGCGGCCGTGGGCCCGTGGAAGAGCTCCAGGACCTTTACCCCTTCGGTCAGGGGGCGAAGGGGAACGGGGAAGGAAAAGGCCTGTCCGCAGATCTTCCCCAGGCTTTTCTCCAGGGGATCGCCTTGAAAGAAGGGCTCCAGGACGGCCTGTGCTCTCCGGGGATAGGATGCGTCCGGGTCCAGGGCCGCCCTGGAGAGGGTGGGCAGGGTTTCCGGGACATAGAGACCCCCGTCCGGTGCCAGGCCTTGGAGGATGGCCCGGGACGCGGGAAGCGGGGGGGCGGCCTTGCGGGTGCTTTCGAAGTTCATGCCCGTCCTCCCGCGTCCCCGTCCTCCAGGATGCGGGCCCCGGAGAGGCTGACGGGGCTGACCCAAGCGTCGCAGGGCACGCCCGCGGAGTCCCAGGCCGTCACCATGGCTTTACGGGTGCGTTCTGCGTCCCCGTCGCCCCGGCAGAGCGCGAAGATCGAGGGCCCCGATCCGGAGATGGAGCAGCCCAGGGCGCCCGACTGGAGGGCGGCCCTCTGGACGGAATGGAAGGCCGGGATCAGGGAAGCCCTGCGGGGCTCGATCAGCATGTCCTTGAGGGACCCCCCCATAAGATCCAGGTCGTCGGTGTAGCAGGACGCGAGGAACGCGGCCAGCCGGGACGACTGGGCGACGTACTCCCGCAGGGGGAATTCCTTGGGAAGGACCCCGCGGCTGGAGCGCGTGTCCAGCTCCCGGTGGGGGTGCACCAGAACCACCCGGAGCCCCGCGGGGACCGGGATTCGAAGGGCCTCGACCGGCTCCAGGGAGCGCAGGAGCGTCAGCCCCCCGAAGAGGCAGGGGGCCGCGTTGTCCCCGTGGGGAGAGCCGGAAGCCAGCTCCTCCCCCAGGAGGGCGTACTTCAAAAGGCTCTCCCGGGGCAGGGGCTCATCCAGGAGGGTGTTGGCGGCTATAAGGGCCCCCACGGAGCTTGCCGCCGAGCCCCCCATCCCGCTGGAAAGGGGAATCCCCTTACGGACGGAGACCCGGAAGCCGAAGGGAGGCTTCAAGTCCTCCAACATCCGCATCAGGGGAAAGGTGGCCGTGTTCCGGGCGGGATCCAGGGGAAGCTCCGACTTGGATCCCTCGACGCCGGCCAGGGCCACGAAGGGCTGCTGGCCCGGGGCGGGATACAGCTTTTCGACGGTCACGGTGTCCCCCACGGCGTCCATCGGGAAGCCCAGGATGTCGAACCCGACGGCCACGTTGGCCACGGTAGCCGGGGCGAAAACCCGTACGCTCTCTCTGTTCATACAGCGCTCCAAAGGAAAAATCGCCGCGGGACGCTGGTTCTCCGCGCGCGTCCGGCCAGGCCGGGGATCGGCTTGCCCGAGAGATTAGCAGAGGGCGTCCAGCTTGTCCACGCGTCTCGCATGGCGCCCCCCCTCGAACGCGGTCTCCAGGAACTTGTCCAGCAGGGCCTCCACCGGAACCTTGTAGTCCACCCGGCCCCCGAAGGCGAGGAAGTTGGCGTTGTTATGGGCCTTCGCCATCTCGGCGGTAAAGAGGTCGTGGACCAGGGCGCAGCGGATGCCCTGTATCCTGTTCGCGGCTATGGAGATGCCGATCCCCGTCCCGCAGAGAACGATCCCCAGGTCGTACCCCCCGCGCAGGAAGGTCCGGGCGGCTTCCGCGGCCTTGTCCGGGTAATCCACACCCTCCTCGGAGTCCACGCCCAGGTCGGCTATCTCGTGGCCCCGGGCCTCTAGGTGATTGGCTACGCGGCGCTTCAGCTCTACGGCGCCGTGGTCGTTCGCTATCAGGATTCTCATTCCCCGCTCCCGTCCGGCTTTTTTTTTAGCGCCCGGAACCCGCCCGGGACGCCACGCGGCGCAGTATAGCATAGAGAGCCCGGGTGGTAAGGGGTGCCCGCGGAGAGCCGTTCCGCCGAGCGGGGCGGGCCGCCCCGGCCCCGGCGATCGTCCGTCCTCCGGGGTTCCGCTTGCCCGAAGAGCCGGGCTGTCGTAGTATGGCCCCACCATGAAGTACATAGACCTGCGGAGCGATACGGTTACCGGGCCCACGGAGGAGATGCGGGCGGCCATGGCCGCCGCGGAGGTGGGGGACGACGTCTACGGGGACGATCCCACGGTCAACCGCCTGGAGGCCCTGGGCGCCGAGCTGACGGGCAAGGAGGCGGCCCTGTTCGTTCCGAGCGGCACCTTCGGAAACCAGCTGGCGCTGTTCACCCACTGCGGACGGGGCACCGAGGTGATACTCGGGGACGACTGCCACATCGTGGCCCACGAGGCGGGGGCCGCGTCCGTGATAGCCGGCGTCCAGCTGAGGACCCTGCCGACTGCGGAAGGCGAGATGGACGCCGGCGACGTGGAGGAGCGCGTGCGGCCGGGCGGGGATATCCACTATCCGGACACCTCCCTGATATGCCTGGAGAACGCCTACGGGAACGGCCGCGCCCTTCCCCTTTCCTATATGGATTCCATCCGGGCCGTGGCGGACCGGCACGGCCTTCCCGTGCACCTGGACGGCGCCCGCCTGTTCAACGCGGCGGCGGCCCTGGGAGCGGACGCCCGCGAGCTGGCGGCTCGGGCGGACTCCGTCATGTTCTGCCTTTCCAAGGGCCTTTGCGCGCCCGTGGGCTCCCTCCTGGCCGGGACCCGGCCCTTCATCGCGGAGGCCCGCCGGAAGCGCAAGCTCATGGGCGGGGGGATGCGGCAGGCGGGCGTCCTTGCGGCCGCGGGCCTTTTGGCCCTGGGGCCGATGCGGGAAAGGCTCGCCGAGGACCATCGGAACGCGGCCGTCTTGGCCGAGGGCCTGGCGAAACTGCCGGGCGTGCGCGTCCTGGGTTCGGGGGCCCGCATCAACATGGTTTTTCTTGCCCTGGAGGGGCTCCGGTATCCCGAACGCTTCGCCGAAACCCTGGCAAAGCGGGGCGTCCTGGCGAATCCCCCGGAGGGCGGGGCCCTCCGGTTGGTGACCCACTACTGGATACGGCCGGAACACATCCCCGCGATAACCGAGGCCGTGTCCGCCGCCGTAGCCGCGGGGCGGCCCTAGCGGAAAGGGGACGCCGTCCTACCGGAGCGAGCTGCCGCAGTTAAAGCACTCGGTGCGGAAGCTGGAGTTCTCGGATCCGCATTTGGGGCATTTTACGGCTATGGCGCCGCCGGGAGTGACGGTCACAGAACCCAGCGTGCGGACGGGCTTGGGCGGGGGCGCGGGGGGCTCCTCCGGCTCCGCGGGTTTTTCCGGCTCCTCCTCTTCGCTCTTTCCCTCGGCCTCCGGCTCCCGTACGGGGACAGGGGCGGGCGCGCCTTTGCTTTCGGCCAGGGGGAGCGGCGCGAGGTTGACGTTGATGGTCTGCCCGTCCTTCTTTTCGGTCCCCGCTTCGATCCTTCGCCTCAGGAGCCTCGATTCCCGGAGTATCCGGGCTAAAAGCCCCGCGATGACCGCAAGGGCCGCGAGTTCCAGTATTCCAAGGATGCTCGATGCTTCCACGATCTTCCTCTCGGCCTCCGCCCCGCCGGGCTTTCCGTTCCGGGTTTCCGCCCCGCCGGGATCCCGTTCCCGGGGACGATATAACTCTAGACTCTTCCCGCCGCGGACGCAAGCGTACGTCGGTATGGAGGCGGAAAAGGGCGGGAGGCGCGTATGGAAGGAAGAGCGGATCGGGAAGGTTCGAGGCCGTCCGCCCGGGAGCCCGGAGCCCGGGGACGGGCTTGCGGGCCGGCCCTGCTTGGGGTCCTCGTGCTCGCGGGATGCGTCCCGGAGCTGGTCTCGGATGCCCTGGAGCCCCGGGATCTAACGCCGGCCGGCGTCGTCGCCTGGGACTCGTCGGGAAGCCGGGAGCTTCTTGTGGAGTTCGACGAGGAAATCCATCCCGCCCCCGGCGGTTTTGCCGCCGCCCCGGACCTGGGCGTCCTGGAGACCCTGGCGGAGGGCTCCCGCCTCCGGATACGGACCGGCGCGGACGCCGCTCCGGGACGGGCGTTCTCCCTGGAGGGTCTGGTCGAGGACGCGTCGGGGAACACGACGAGCTTCGTTCTTCCCTTCTGGGGGTACAATCCCGCCCTGCCCCGGGTCGTGATCAACGAGGCGCTCACCCAGGGCTCGTCCGCGCACCCGGACGCCCTGGAGCTGAGGTCCCTGGAAGCGGGCAACCTGGCCGGGCTGGCGTTCTTCGTGGGCACCCCGGGTCATCCGGTACTAAGGTATGTCTTCCCGGACTGCGAGGTAGCCGCCGGGGCTTTCATAGTCCTGCATATGAGCCCCCAGGGCATACCCCAGGAGATCGACGAGACGGAAGATCCGACGGCCTCCGGGGGGCTGGACGCCGCGCCGGAAGCGCGGGACTTTTGGTATAGGGACGGCGGCGGCGCGCTCCCCGGGGAAAACGGCGTCCTGACCCTCTGCCGGTCCCCGACGGGGGGGCTTGTGGACGCCCTTCTCTATTCCGCCCGGACTTCCGAGTCGGACTCGAAATACCTGGGCTTCGGGTCCCAGGCTCTCCTCGCCCAGGCCCGGGACCTTGCCTCCGCCGGGGCCTGGGGCTTTTCCGGGGAGGATGTGCGTCCGGAGGACGCGGCACGGAGCTCCGGAACCACCAGCACGAGGACCCTCTGCCGGTCCCGGGATTCCGGGGACTCGGACTCCGGTTCGGATTGGCACGTGGTTCCTACGAGGGGATCCACGATAGGCTCCGAAAACACGGACGAAAGGTACGAACCTTGAGGGAAAAAGCAGGGCCCCTGCGTGCCGGCTGGGCCGTTGGTGTACCGGGGCTCCCGAAGCTAGATCAGGTCCTTGAAGAGGGCCTCTATCTGGGGTTTGGGGAGGGCGCCGACCTTCTGCCGGACGGGCTTGCCGTCCTTGAAGACGATCAGGGTCGGTATGGAGATGATGCCGAACTGGGCGGCCAGTTCCCCCTGCTCGTCCACGTTCACCTTGCCTACCTTGATTTTGCCCTCGTAGGCGTGGGCCAGCTCGGCTACCATGGGCCCGATCATTCGGCAGGGGCCGCACCATTCCGCCCAGTAATCCACCAGCACGGGCAGGGAGGACTTCAGAACCTCCTGCTCGAAATTCTCGGACGTGAGGGTCGCTTCAAGGCTCATGGTTCCTCCCGGCAGTCTTAGGTTGTGGAAACAAATATAGGAAGAAAAGGGCGGGGAGTCAAATTGCGGTTACCTCGCGCCGGGGCGCGCGTTTTTTCCCCCGGCGCCTTGTGCGTCCGAGGTCCCCCGGAATATTCTTTGTCCATGCTGGCAATGTTTTTTCAGATCTTCCTGACCGTCTTCATCGTGATTGACCCCATCGGGATCGTTCCCCTGTTCATCTCCGCAACGGGGCGGATGTCCGAGGCCGAAAAGAAACGCACGATCCGGAAATCCCTGACCGTCGCCTTCATTGTCATGAGCCTCTTCGTCCTGGCCGGGCGGTTCATTCTTTCGTTCTTCGGGATATCCCCGGGGTCCTTCTATGTCGCCGGCGGTTCGCTCTTTTTCCTCATCTCCATCGACATGCTCTTCGGGCAGCCCAAGCGCACCAAGACCAGCAAAGAAGAGGAGGAAGAGGATTCCTCCTCCGTCGCGGTGTTTCCCCTGGCCATCCCCATGATCGCGGGTCCGGGCACGATCACGACGCTCATGCTCTATTCCGCGGACGCTCCCTCCTACCTGGAGATCACCCTGATGCTCTTCGGGGCCGTGCTCCTGTCGCTTGCGGGCGTAGGCCTGGCCATGCTCTCCTCGAAGTACGTGCTCCGGGTGCTGGGCCGGACGGGGGTGTCCGTTGTGGAGCGGATCATGGGTCTGGTGCTCTCCGGACTGGCCATCCAGTTCGTGTACGACGGTCTTTTGAAGCTCGGGATCGTCG
>CAYTYG010000080.1:9760-11176 GCA_964441515.1 uncultured Treponema sp. | reverse complement strand
GTCTGGCTCGCGATGGACGATATGATCTGGGTGAACTCGATCAGCTGCTTCGACTGCTCGAACACCTTCCGCGCTATCTCCCCGGAGGTCGAAAGCTTCTCCTGGCCCTTCTCCGCGGACTCCACCAGCCGCTGGGTCTCGTCCTCGATCGTCATCATCGACTTGTCGATGGTCCCGATGTTGGCGATCATCTGCTCGATCGAGGCGGAGGACTCCGTAACCGCCGAGGCCTGGTTCTCGATGAGGCTCCCCAGGGACGCTATATTGCCGTTGACCTGCTCCACCGAGGAGGCCGTCTTGGAGACGCTGTTCCCCTGGGCCTTGACCTGCCGGTCTATGGATTCCATCCCGCCGTTGATGCTGTTCACCGACTCCGAAGCGGTCTCCATGGAGGTGGAGAGCTCCTCCCCGATGGAAAGGAGGTTCTCCGCGGACTTCTGGACCCCCTGGATGAGCTCCGACAGGCGGTTGTTGAAATCGTTGAACCCCCTAGCCAGCCGCCCCATCTCGTCCCGCTGTCGGATGGAAAGGCGGGTGGTGAGGTCCCCGGACGCGATCTTTTTAAACCCGTCTTCCAGGAGCTTAACCGGCTGGGTGAACTTCCGGGAGATGAAGACCAGGATCAAAAGGATCAGCAGAAGCCCGACGCCCCCGGATCCGGAAGCCAGGACCGCCATCCTTCCGGGTACGGCCATCACTTCCCGGTTCGGGACGGTCACCATGAAAACCCAGTTCATACCCGCGTCCTCGATAGGAACGGGGGCGCAGACGATGAAGTCCGGGGTATCGCCGCCGGCCGGAAGGAGCACGGCGGTTTCGGGCTCCCCGAAGGAGCTGACCGTCATCACCAGCTCCTCGGTTTCGGGGCCCATGGCTTCGCCTATGGTCGTACCGACCAGCTCGGCGTCCGTGTGGGAGAGGATATTGTTGTCGGCGGTTATAAGGGCGCCGCGGCTGTCCTTGTAGAACGTGAAGGACTCCAGGACGTCGGAAAACTTCTCCAGGCCGATCTCCACCCCCGCGACCCCCAGGTACATGCCCCGGCTGTTCTTCATGGGTATGGCGATGGTAGCCCCCTTCAGGGCGTCCGAATCGCCGCCCCCCAGGGAGGTCTCGTAGACGGAGAGCATACCGGTAAGCCGAGTTTTATCGTAGAAATCCCCGAGCTCGTCCAGGTCGATGTCCCGGAGAACGGGGCCGCCGTCGGAATCCAGCTCCGCAACCATGCCGAGGTTCTCGTCCCCCGAGTCCTCCCCGAAATAGACCCAGAGGTTCCGCAGCTCCCCGTTCAGCTCGAGCTGGTCCAGGAGTATCCTTCCCAGCGCCTCGGCGTCGGGCGGCCCCTCTTCGCCGAGCTGGGCGAAGACGTTTCCCAGGACAAGGCAAACCCGCACGCCGGTGGAGATCGTACCGCTG
>CAYTYG010000080.1:0-9750 GCA_964441515.1 uncultured Treponema sp. | reverse complement strand
GGCGTTTTCCGCGGCCAGGTGGCTCGCGCTTTCGTAGATGGAATCCCTCAGGAGCCGGTAGGCCGAGGCGATGGTCAGAAAAAAAGAAACGGAAAATACGAAGAGTATCGCCGCACCTATCCAAACGATCAAGCGTGTTCTGATAGATTTCATTGGATAACTCTTTCCATTCAGTATTTTCCCCTACGATCGATATTCCCGTCAAGGAAATACGATTGGGCCGGACCCGAAATCTCATCCCCGGCGCCGCCATGCCGGCGAATCGTAAAAAAAAGCCCGGCGGCTTCCCGTCCATTTGCCTTTCGGGCCTTAGACCCGTAAACAGGACAGGAAGCCCCCGGGCCGTTGAGTTGGTCCCAAGGGTCTGTTTCCGCGCCCCCCTTATCAGGGTGCAAACCACCTCCGCAGTTTGTAAGCACCCTGTTATTTCTTCAGATGGTCCGCGAGCGGGGGAGCGTAGGCCCATACGATCTTGAAGGGCCCGTCCCCCACGTTCACGATCTCGTGTTCGACGCCCAGGGGGGAGAATATGGCCGTACCGGGGCGAAGCTCGTACTCTTCCCCCTCCGCCCGGAGGATGCCCTTGCCCTGGATGACGAACATCGCCTCCTCCGAATCCTTGTGGGAATGGAGGGGAATCCTGCTTTTCACTTCCGTGACGTTGACTCCCATGGAGATCTGCTTGGCGCCCACGGTGTGCTCGCTGATCAGGATCTTGGAAACCCGGGGGGGATCCTTCTTGGTTCCGGCCACTTCGTCTTCATGGACCGTGATCTTTCGTTTCATCGCTCGACTCCTTTCATGTTGCATACCGAGCACGCCCTCGGCCTGTATCCAGTCTTGAGAAAAGGGTACCGGGCATCCCCCGAGCGGCCCCGGGGGATGCGTCCGGCTCGTTCTTGCTTTTTCGGCGCCCGGCCGGCGACCATCCCGCCGCCCGACCGGACGCCGCGCTTATTCTATCCCTTCTTCGTCGCCTTCGCGGACTCCTCGTACTTGCGGAACACCCTGGCCTGCAGGATGAACGACCCGACGATGATGACCAGAAGGATCAAGCTGAGGGGCCTAAGGACAAAGGAGGAGGCGAGCTTGCCCACGCTCCCGGTGATCACCAGGGCCTGGCGGAAGTTCGTCTCCACCAGGGGGCCCAGGATGACCGCCAGGATGGCCGGGCCGACGGGATACCCCGCCTTCTCGAATACGAAGCCCAAGAGGCCGAAGATCGCCATGAAGAAGATGTCCGATACGTTGTTCTGCAGGGCATAGGAACCCGTGACGCACAGTATGGCCACGAAGGGGATCAGGAACCATTGGGGCAGGCGCAGGAGCTTCAGCAGGAAGTTGCTGCCGAAGAGCCCGAACACGTAGGAGAAGACCATGCCGAACACGAGGAACCAGATGATCATGCGGAAATACTCGGGGTTCGTGCTCAGGAAGAGCGGCCCCGGGATGAGGCCGTGGAGGTAGAAAGACCCCAGGATGACCGCGGTGACCGAGTCCCCGGGTATGCCCAGGGTGAGCAGGGTCGTGAGCGCGCCCCCGACGGCCGCCTTGTTCGCGGTTTCCGGCGCCGCCACGCCCTCGTAGGCGCCCTCCCCGAAGGGCCGGGAGGGATTCTTCACCATTTGCTTGGTCACCCCGTAGGACACCAGGGCCCCGATATCGCCGCCCGTTCCGGGCAGGAGCCCGATGACCGCGCCGATCGGGCCGGACCAGAGCATGGTCCTTATGGATGTCTTCACGATCGGCCACTTGGGAAGCAGGTCCTTTAGCTTGTACTTCCCCGTGTCCGGCATGAAACCGGTCTTGCTGGTCAGCTGGGAAAAAACCTCCTTCATGCCGAAGAACCCGATCATCGCCACGACGTAGTGGATGCCTCCGCTCAGCCGGGGGGATCCGAAGGTGAACCGCATGAGACCGGTGATCGGGTCCATGCCGATCATGCCGATAAAGAGCCCTACCAGGGCGCTGATGAAGCCCTTTATATTGTTACCCTTGCTGAGTATGGCCACAAGGGAGAGCCCCCACATGCAGATGAGGAAGTACTCCTGGGGTCCGAATTTGAGCGCGAAGCCGCTGATGACCGGCCCCAGGATCGCCAGGAACAGGACCCCGAAGACGCCCCCAAGGAAGCTCACGAAGAGGGAGAGCCCGATGGCGTTGGCGGCCTCCCCCCGCTTATTCAGGGGGTAGCCGTCGAAGATGGTGGCCACCGCCGCGGCGGTTCCCGGGATGTTCATGGTTATCGCGCTCAGGGCGCCGCCGGTCACGCCCCCGCAGAAGGCCCCGAGGATGAAGGCCAGGGCCGAGAACATCTCCCACCCGTAGGTGAGGGAGACGATCAACACGACCGTCATGGTCACCGTAAGCCCGGGCAGGGCCCCGTATATGAAGCCCACGATCGTGCCGACCGCCACGTACAGGATTGTCACAATATTCATCTTACCGTCCTCTATTTAGGGGAGAACCACGCCGAAGAGCTTGTGGAATACCAGATAAAGGATCGGGACCATGATCAGGCTGGCCGCCCCGGCCCAGAGGACCCGATGCCCGGTTTTTTTCGTGGTTTCATTCAGAAGGTAGTTGCCCAGAGCAACGAATATCAGGGAACCCGCCAGGAAATGCAGGTACCGCAGGAGGTAGATATAGAGGAAGATCGCGGCGGCGAAAACCGCCACCGGGGCGATTTCCCGGAGGACGCCGCCCTTCCCGTCCGTCTTCCCGGCCTCGGCCCCCGGGGCCGAGCGCGCCTTTTTTACCTCGCCCAGGAGGTTGAGCACGATCAGCACCAACAGCGCGGCCGCCACGAGAAACGCAAAAACAAGCGGGGACTCTATCGTGAACAGTTCGATGCCGTCCCGGAATATAAAAAACGCGAGATTGATAGACATCACGAGGAATACCGCGATGCTGAACACATTGGCGACGATCCGCATTGTCTTTTGCATGGCAGTTCACTTCCTTGTCTTCAGTCTTTCCCGGGAAAAAAACTTTTTTTAAACCCAGCTCGAGGGCCGGGGCGTCCGATGCGCCGGCTGCGTACCGGACGCCCCCTTCGTTCCCGGGCTTTCTACGGAAGCCGCGTCAGGGCTTGGGAATCCCGAAATCCGCCGGGGAGTTCTTGGCCCCGCCGGTCTCGTACAGAAGCCACGCGGACTTGCTCGTCCACTCGTTCAGGAACTTGACCGCCGCGTCGCCGCTGAAGTTGATCTGGGGGAGGTAGAGCTTCTTGCAGTATTCGCTCCAGCGGGAATCCCGCACGGCCTGGTCCATTTTGGCCTTCAGGAGCTTAACAACCTCGTCCGGCGTTCCCTTGGGGGCGAACAGGCCGAAATAGGGGCCGTACGGAAGATAGGGAGCCAGCTTGGGCTCGATCGCGCCAATGGCCGGGATCTTCTCGAGGCCCGCGATCGGCTTGTTCGTGAAGGACGCTAGGATCTTGAGCTTCCCGCCCTGATAATTCGCGACCATCGACTGCACCATCTCGATCGTGGCGTCGACCTGGCCGCCCATCACCGCGGTGATGGCGGGTCCGCCCCCCTGGAAGGGGACGAAGGTGAACTTGGCGCCGAGCACCTTCGTGAGAAGGAGCCCGGAGATGTGGGGCACGGTGCCGGGTCCCGCGGTCCCTATCCGGATCTCGCCGGGGTGGGCCTGGGCGTAGGCGATGAATTCCTGCGCGGAGTTGAACTTGGAGTTCGGGGGCACCGCGAGGACGGGGTAGGCCTGGGACACCAGCTTGATGCAGATGAAATCCCGGGTGGGGGAAAGATCCATGGTCCCCATGGTCTGCCAGATGGACATGATCTCGGACCCCATGAACAGGGTGTAGCCGTCGGCGGGCTGCTTCAGCACGAAATCCGCCGCGGTGGCGCTGCCGGCGCCCGGCATGTTGGTGATTCCCATGCCCTTCCCGACCTTCTCCTGCAGGATGGGGATGATGCCCCGGGCTATGACGTCCGTGGGTCCGCCGGCCCCGAACCCGACCACCACCTTGACGGCCCGATCCGGATACTTCGCCTTGGACTTCTGCGCCCATACGGGTACGGTGATGCTGATCAAGAGGACGAATAAAGCGAACACTGCCATCTTTCTCTTCATTCCGATCTCCTTTCGTTCACCGATATATGTATTTCATAAGAACCAACGGTTCTTAAGAACCCACGGTCCTTGAGAACCGGCGGTTCCTGAAACACCCTTTTTCAAAATCCCCGGGAGCCCCTAAAAGGGACGCCCTCCGGCGCAGCCCACCGCATCCCGTACCCTCGGCATCACTCCCGGACGACTTCGGAGGTCGCCATCTTGGCCATGGTGCAGACGCAATTGACGCCCTCGGCCTTGACCGGCAACAGCTCCGGGGAAAGGCCGCTTTTCCGCTCCAGCGCCTCCATGACGAGGTTGGCGACCGGGCAGGAAAGGATGCTCATCCTCGAGTCGATGAACTTGTCCCGGACCTTGCGGAAATAGCAGCCCCGGACCTCCATCTCAAGGGAAACGTCTCCATCCTTGAACTGAATATCCTCCACCATGCCCTCGTCCTGCAGGGCCTTCCGGACGCCGTCCACACCGGAAAAACAGGCGGGGTGTTTGGACTTTATGTAGGGAACCCCGATGGTGGTAAGCCGGTAGCGGGCGCCCTTGCCGCGCTCGTCGTAGAACGCCTTCTGTATCTCGAACAGAAGCTCGCCGGTGAGCTGGTCCATCTCTTTCATCGATTCGCCTCCTGGACGGGAGCGGGGTAATAGGGCTTGCCGAATTCCTCGCGGAAGGTGATCTCGTGGAGGGGCAGCCTGGGACGGGGCTTGTGGGGCTTGTCCGGGTATCCGCAGGTCAGGATCGCGAAGAGCTTGTACTCGTCGGGCACCTTGAAATAGTCCTTCATCTTCATCTCGTCCCGGACGTCGATGCAGGGGGCCACCAGCCAGCAGGCGCCGAGCCCGAGGGAGGCGATGGTGAGGTGCATGTTCTCGATGGCCGCGGAGGTGTCGAAGGGGGCGTCCCAGACCTCCTTCTTGCCCAGGATCAGGAAGTTGATGTCCGCCTCGTTCACGAAGGCCGATACGTTCCCGGAGGTGAGCTTCTGGAAGGCGGCCTTGCGCTTCTCCGGATCCTCCAGGCCCGCGAAGCGTTCCTGCATCTGCTTGCTCAGGAATTCCCCGGTGAACCTACGGCCGCTCGCGTTCTTCCCTATATAGGAGAGGAAGTCCTTGTTCTTCTGGTCCCTGACGACGATGAACCGCCAGGGCTGGGCGTTCTCTCCGGACGGGGCCTGCCGCCCGCTCTCCAGGATGAGATCGAGGTCCTCCTCGGCAACCTTCTGATCCGTATATTTGCGGATGCTCCGCCGGTCGAGAATCACCTGGAAAAAGTTCTTTGTCTCTTCCTTCATGATGGGCTTTATCCTCCTCCGAATGCCGCTTTCGATCCGAACCCCTCCCGTCCGGAACTACAGGCGGTCCGCCTTGTAGCGGTCCGCCGTCTCGTTGAGATCCTCCAGGACGTCCTCCTCCAGGGTCAGCCCTTCCTTCAGAATCCTTTCGGAAAGCCCGAACTCGATCTCCCCGGCCATGTAGATCGGGGAGCCGGTCTTGGACTTCATCGACTTCGCCCTTCCTATCGCCTCTTCCATCGACCGGAAGAACGCCTCCGGCTCGATGAAATGCGCGATGTCGATGGCCATGAAGACATGGCCCGTCCTGGACGGCCCGGAGGTGTCCGTGATGTTGCGCACCTCTCCCGTCCTGGAGCTGCCCGTCAGGAGCCCGCAGAGTATGTCCACCACGAAGGACAGCCCCGATCCCTTCGCCCCGCCTATCGGCACGAGAGTTCCCCTCAGGGCCTCTGCGGCGTTTGTCGTCGGGTTCCCGTCCTTGTCCAGGGCCCAGCCCTCCGGTATGGACTCCCCCACCAGGTCGGAGTACCGGATCTTCCCCCGGGCTACGACCGACATGGACATGTCCAGCACGATGGGCTTGCAGGACCCCGCGGGCACGGCCACGGAGACCGGGTTAGTCCCGAACAGGGGGGAGAAGGCGCCGAAGGGGGCCATGGCGGGGGAGGCGTTCGTCATCACCACGCCGATCATCCCCTGGTCCAGGGCCATCATGGAGTAATAGGATGCGATCCCGAAGTGGTTTGAATTCTTAACCCCCACCATCCCTATCCCGTACATCCGGGCGATCCGCATGGCCTCGTTCATGGCCATGTTCCCCGCCACCTGTCCCAGCCCGTCGGCCGCGTCCAAAAGGGCCACCGCGCCCAGGTTCCGCATGTATTTCATGGGAGCGTTGAGCACGGTCGCCTTCTTCTCGATGCGGCCCAGGTAGGTCGGTATGCGGACGATTCCGTGGGATTTCACCCCGCGGAGATCCGCGAGGATCATGGAATCCGTCAGGATGCGGGCGTGCTCCTCGGAAAGACCCGCCTTCCGGAGCACCGTCGTGGAAAACTTGCGAAGGTTTTCTATGGATACGGTCCGTTTCTCTTTCATAGCTCTCTCTTTCGACCGAGCGTCTTTCCGGAAACCCGTACCGTCACCCCAAGGCGGAACCCGAATCGCGCAGGCCTCGCCCCTAGGGGACCATGATACCCCGATATCCGCCGTCTTGGGCCTGTTATTTTTTATATGTTTCCTGGCCTATCCTGTACAAATCGGCGCCCTTGCTGTCGATGACGACCGTCACGGGAAAGTCCTCCACCCGGAGGCGGTATACGGCTTCCGGACCGAGATCCTCGAAGGCCACGACCTCGGCCTCCTGGATGGTCTTCGCCAGGAGCGCGCCCGCGCCGCCGATCGCCGCGAAATAGACCGCTCCGTTCTTGACGATGGAATCCGTCACGGCCTTGTTCCGAAGGCCCTTCCCGATCATCCCCTTTAGCCCGGCGTCCAGGAGCCGGGGCGCGTAGGCGTCCATCCGTCCGCTGGTGGTAGGGCCCGCGGACCCTATGGCGGCCCCCGGCTTCGCGGGGCAGGGCCCCACGTAGTAGATCACCTGGCCCCGGATGTCCATGGGCAGCTTCTCGCCCCTGTCCATCATCTCGGACAGCCGCTTGTGGGCGGCGTCCCTTCCGGTATACAGGATCCCCGTCAGCAGAACCCGGTCCCCCGCGGAAAGGCTCCGAGCGGCTTCCTCGGTAAGGGGTACGGACACTCGTTTCTCAACCATCGCTCGACTCCCTTGTTTTTGGTTTCAGAGAATCACTTCCCGATGCCGAGCCACATGGCATTGCATGTTCAGGGCGACCGGCATGCTGGCAATATGGGCGGGGAAGGTGTTGATGTGCACGTCCAGGGCCGTCACCCTTCCGCCGAACCCCTGGGGTCCTATCCCCAGCCGATTGATCTCCTCCAGGAGATCCTCTTCCAGCTTCGCCACGACCGGGTCGGGGTGACGTTCTCCCACCTTCTTGAGCAGGGCCATCTTCGCGATAAGGGTCGTCTGCTCTATGGTCCCGCCGATCCCGATCCCCACGATCACGGGAGGACAGGGATTGGATCCCGCCTTGTTGACCGTCTCCACGATGAACTTCTTTATCCCCTCGACGCCGTCCGAGGGCTTGAGCATCGCCAGGGCGCTCATGTTCTCGCTGCCGCCGCCCTTGGGCGCGATGATGATCTTGATCTTGTCCCCCGGGACGATGAAGGTGTGGATGATAGCGGGGGTGTTGTCGGTAGTGTTCTTTCTTCGATAGAAGGGATCGTCCACGGCGGACTTGCGGAGGTATCCCTCCTTGTACCCCATCCGGACGCCCTCGTTCACCGCGGCGTTGAAATCCCCCCCGACTACGTGGACTTCCTGGCCAAGCTCGATGAAAAAGACTGCCAACCCCGTATCCTGGCAGATGGCCACCTGGTCCCGGGCCGCGATCTCCGCGTTCTTGATGATATCCCGGAGAATTTCCTTGCCGATCGGCGATTCCTCTTTCCCGACGCTCTGCTCGAGGGCCTGCTTCACATCCTCGGGAAGATAGTAGTTGGAATCGATGCAGAGCTTCCTGACCGCGTCCCGAATCGCCCCTGCTTCAACATTCCGCATCCGAAAACTCCTTGCGGAGTGCCCGTCGCCGGACACTTGGCTGTATTGCCTCTGGTAGGCTTGACCGCTTTCCCCGCCCCGCCCGCCGCCGGCTATCCTCCGGCGACCGGGGGGCGTATAGAAAAAGGATCTCCCCGGAAAGTATGGCTCTCCGGAGAGATCCTGAATAGAGTCCGGATTACTCCGGTATCGACATCGTGGGCAGGTGGTTCTTGCTCTGAACGCCTTCCGGATAGTACCGATCGACCATCTCCTTAACAATGCTGGCCTGCCGGGCCATATCGCGCCCGTTTTGGGCGGAGGTCAGCTCGCCGTGCCCGGAGACGCAGGAATTCCCGGTCTTCAGGTGGATGGGGGCGCCGACGCGCACCATCTCCGGGGCCTCGTAGACGCGGATGAATCCGCCGGATCCCGGGGGATTGTCCGTGTGGACGTCCAGGGGAACCTTCACCGTCTGCCGGAGCGCGGCGATCATCGGGAGGGTAAGGTCGCGGACCGGGTTGATGGAATCGGCGCCCAGGTCCTCGAGAAGCTTGAAGCTGGCGGGGTTGCCGTGTCCCACGTGGGCGGAAAGCTTGAAGTGCATCTTCTTGGGAAGCTTGCCCTGGTCCCGCATGGCCTTTAGCACCCAAAGGAGGCCCTCGTCGTACACCAGGACGCCGCGGACGCCGACTTCGGCGATGCGGAGCACGTCCTGGATGGCCCGGATGACCTGCTCCTGGCCTCGGAGGCGGTAGGAAATGCGGATGCCCTGCTCGGAAAGGCGGGTGGCGCTGGTGTCGTAGGTGGCCCGGGGGCCCACGGAAAGGTTGAGCTCGCAGCCGTAGTCCTTGCACGCCTTCGAGTATTCCTTGAGCTCGGCAAGGGTATGGCGGAACGTACCGTAGGTTTCGTCGATCCGGTTGATCGTGACGCCGACCTTGGTGCTCTCGTCGAGGAGGGCCTTGCACGCGTCGGCGGAGTTGATCGTCGGAACCTCGATGCGGTAGTGGGCTCCGTCCGGGAACCGAAGCTTCGACGTCGGAAGATCGTACGCGTCGCCGGCGGGCAAGCCAAGACTTACCAGGAATTTCCTTGTGTCATCGAACATCACGTGACCTCCAAAAGAGACGTTCTTCGGTACAACCTTCCGTATCGAAAACCCGGAGGCGCTCCCTGTGGTTTTCAAACGAAGTGTTAGAAATACCTTGTATTAACATCTATACCACATATCTACCCGTTGTCAATCTTATTTTTTCAGGGCGGGGGATTCGACGCGGGAATCGGGATCTGGGAATGATTTTTAACCTACTTTCGGACCGGGGAGCCCCGGGCGCCTTGAACCGAACGGTATTGCTTGTTTAAACTATAATTATTAAGGAATTTTCCTCGATGAGCGGCTAATCCATCCCGGCCGTACGGCGTTTCCCGGTCCCCGGGGGTTCCGAAAGAGCCTCGATTGCCAATTGAATTGTTATTATTACCATGGTATCATATTTCTTGACTAAAACATCTGGGGATGGAAGGTAATGGCAAAAGACACGGTCCTATACCAGGATTTTCTGACGACCCAGGTCGCCCTCATGAAATACAAGCTGGACTACAGCCAGAAGGAGATCGCCGAGAAACTCGGAATTTCCCAGATGACGGTATCCAGGCTCATCGACCGGGCCCGCAAGATCGGCATCGTCCAGATCACCATTCTCACACCGATCGAGAACATGTGGGATATGGA
>CAYTYG010000079.1:4665-11246 GCA_964441515.1 uncultured Treponema sp. | reverse complement strand
CCTTACGTTTACTACAACGAGCACTGCATTGTGTTCAACAAAAAGCATATACCGCTTGATTTAAAAAACCTTACTAGTGTACGTACGTTCACTTCCGAGGTAAAAAAAACGATAGGGCATGAAAGAGTACATGTTCTTATCTGTAATGCGGGCGTGACGTATTCGGATATAACGACGCGAACATCCGACGGATTTGAAACTACCTTTGTTGTCAATCATTTAGCCCACTACTTGTTGATACGCCTGCTGATGCCGTATCTGACGGAAAACGCGAAAATAATCCTGACCACGAGCGGAACCCATGACCCTTCCGAAAAGACTATGGTTGCTGCGCCGGTACACGCCAACGCGCTGTGGTTGGCGCATCCGGATGCGGATAAAACCCTGGACGAAAAGGGTATGGTTAATGCCGGTCGAGCTTACTCGTCTTCCAAGCTATGCAACATCCTCACCGCGCGATATCTGAATACCACTCCAGAAGCCAGGAGCGGCAATTGGAAAAGCATCGCCTATGACCCGGGCCCTACTCCCGGTACGGGCCTCATGCAAAACGGGAATATGATCATGCGCCTGTTTTGGCAGGCTTTAAGGATTCCGGCATTGCGAAAGCAAGCACTGCCCAAATCGAACAGCAGGTTTCAATCGGGACGCACCCTGGCGGATATTGCCTTGGGAAATGTATCGGTTCCCCCGGGCAAGGTGTACACCGCGTTAAGAAACGGTGTTTTAACTTTCCCGGATCCTTCGAAACTGGCTAGAAGCGATGACGCGATGGTCAAGGTTTGGAAGGATAGCGAAATACTTCTTAAACCCTACTTGTCGTAAAAGAGATGATCCTCGACGTTGCTGTACCGCGGCTTCGGCAGGACTTGGAAAGGAGTCCTGCCCCTGCGCGGCTTCGTCTGTGACCTGCGGGAGTTCCGGCGGCGCTTGACGGATTCGGACTTGATGTATACTGGTAGTATACAGGATAGCTTGGACCCCGGGACCCCGGGGCGGAGGCCGCATGCCGGTAAGGAACAGGCGAGAACGGGAACGGGAGGCCAGGCGGGGCATCATACTCGAAGCCGCCCGGGACGTGATCGCGTCCAGGGGTTTCGAGGCGTCCACGGTGGAATCGATCGCGCTGGAGGCGGAGTTCACAAAGCGGACCCTCTACCAGTATTTCCCGAGCAAGGAGGATATTCTCTTCGCCCTTGGGGCGGCGGTCCTTGCCGATATTCCCCTGGCCGGGAGGCCCGACGAAACCGGGTCCGCGTACGACCGCCTGGAGCGATTCGCCCGGGATTTTTACGCCCGAATCCGGGACCGACCCCGGGACGCTGCGGTGATGGAGGAGGCCCTTTCCCTTCGGGGCTCCGCCCTCCTGAGGGAGGGGGCTCGGGCGCCCGCGGAGGGGGAGCGCGGGAAGCTCGAGTCGGAGCTTCAAAGGCTCTACGGGCACCTCTCGTCCCTGATCGGCGAGGGGATGGCCGACGGGTCCCTGAGGGGAGACGTCCTGGTGGAGGGGGCGGCCTTCGCCCTTTTCTTCCTCTTCCGGAGCTTCCTTGGCTTCGTGGCGCGCGGGGAAGCCGGCAGGGTTTCCGCGGGCGGGAATAACGGGGACCGGCTCGCCCTGTACGCCCTGGACCTTGTCCTGAAGGGAATGCGGCGGGACCGGGCGTAAGGGGCTTTGCCCGGCCGGGGAGCAACCGCGGCGGCGTCCGCCTCTCTCCGGGCGCGGATCATTCCCGGACGGCCATTTCCGGAAGGCCTATCTCCGGATGGCGGTACCGGCTCCGGGCGGCCAAGCAGGTTCCGGCTATAGCTTCCCGGGGACACTAGGCGAAACAGGCGCCGCATTGTTCGCATCGGCCTTTCCAGGTTGGACGGCCGTTTTTAAGGGATATGTTCCCGGCCGGGCAGACCCGCGCGCAGACCCCGCAGCCGTCGCAGCCGCCGGAAACCGAGAACTTGGAGTCCTCCCGGGGGATCCTTCTTCTTGCGAGGGCGTTCAGGACTCCGGAAAGAAGCAGGCGCTCGAAGCCCGAGCCCGCGCTCCCGGGAAGCGCCCCCCGGCTCCTTACGGCGCCGCACAAGTCTTGGATCCTCCGCTCCCGGATCTCCGGGTCTTCGGGGGTCGAGCGGAAGGGCACCGTTACGGCCGCCCCCAGGGAATGCCCCTTACGGGCTAGGAGCCTCTTCAGCTGGTTTATGCTTCCCGCCGGCATGCCGCCGGTAGTCACGGCCGCGAACCAGTAGCGGGGACCGGCCGCCTCGGGGAGCCGTTTCAGAAACCTTCTGACCGATAGGGGCAGTCCGAAATCGATGACCGGCGTGACGATGCCGATCCCGTCCGATCCCTCCCCGGGGAAGTTTTCCGGGTTCATGGAGCCGGATATCCTCACCAGCCGAGCATCCCCAAGGCTGGACGCTATCCGTTTTGCCGTCCAAAGAGAATTTCCGCGGCCGCTGTAGAAAAAGATGGTTGTCATAGGTTTTTCTCCTGTAAGTATACCGTTGGTATATATAATATACCAACGGTATATAAAAGAGAAAACCCCCATTGGGAAAAAACCCGCCGGGTCCGCGTCGACTCCCGGGCCGGGAGGTGCCGCCCCGCAATCCCGGAAGCCTTGCGTACCCGGCCCCGGGAGATTACTTTATAAGAGTGCCAAACGCCCGGGCCAATGAAAAAGCGTGAGGCTTTTCCGGCGGCCCGCCAGACTTCATCCTTATTTTTGGGGGTCGATATGCCGGGCTTGCTTCCCAACGTGGATCCCGACGGTCTTCTCGAGTATTCCGTAGTCTACACGGACCGGTCCGTGAACCACATGTCCAAACTTTTCCAGGGCTCTATGCGGGAAATCTCCCGGATCCTGAAAACCGTGTACAAGGCCCGGTCGGCGATCGTCGTTCCCGGGAGCGGGACCTTCGGGATGGAGGCCATAGCCCGGCAGTTCGCCACGGGCCGGAAGTGCCTGGTGATCCGGAACGGGCTATTCAGCTTCCGGTGGAGCCAGATCCTCGAGATGGGGGGCATCCCGGCCTCCACGACCGTGCTCAAGGCCCGCCGGACCTCGGACAAGCCGGAATCGCCCTTCGAGCCGGTCCCGATCGCCGAGGCGGCGGCGGCCATACGGGCGGAGAAGTCCGAAATCGTGTTCGCCCCCCACGTGGAGACCTCCTCGGGTATGATGCTCCCGGACTCCTACATCCGCGCCCTTGCCGACGCGGTCCACGGGAACGGCGGGCTTTTAGTCTTGGACTGCGTGGCCTCCGGGGCCGTGTGGGTGGACATGGAGGCCCTGGGGATAGACGTGATCGTGACCGCCCCCCAGAAGGGGTGGAGCGGGCCTCCCTGCTGCGCGATGGTTACCCTGAGCCCGGCCGCCCGGGAGAGGATAGACTCGACCACCAGCACCAGCTTCGCCTGCGACCTGCGGAAGTGGCTCGAGATCATGGAGACCTACGAGCAGGGAAGGCACGCCTACCACGCCACGCCCCCCACGGATTCCCTGGTGGCCTTAAGCCGCGTCATGGGGGAGATGGAGGCCTTCGGGTTCGAAAAGGCCAAGACCGCCCAGGCGGAGCTGGGTCGGAGGGCGCGGGACCTCCTGGCCTCCAAGGGCTTCGCGAGCGTGGCCGCCGAGGGCTTCCAGGCCCCCGGGGTCGTCGTTTGCTACACGAAGGATCCCGATATCCAGTCGGGCAGGAAGTTCGCGGACCTCGGCGTGCAGATAGCCTCGGGGGTTCCCATCAAGTGTGACGAACCGGCGGACTTCCGCACCTTCCGCCTAGGGCTCTTCGGCCTGGACAAGCTGGGGAACGTGGAGCGCACGATATCCACCTTCTCGGGATTCCTGGACAAGGTCCTTCGAGCGGGATAAGCCCGGGCCCCGGAGCGCATTTTCCCCGGAAAAGCTATATACTTGTATCCGGAGACAAAGCCGTGCGCGTCGTCTACGACCCTGCGGGAAGTCGATCGGGAATGCCGCTCCTTCCGCCCTGGGACCGGGGCCGCCGGGAAACCGTGCTGGTCCTCTCCCGGCGCCGGGAGTCCCGGGACGGCGAGGGCGTCGGGCTCTCCCTGTCCAACGCCGACTACGAAGTCCGCATTTCCGACGAAGCCCTGGCCAGGGACCGGGAGGTGCGAGCCCACGAGCAGGCGCACCTGGCCGCCCTGGGCGGCGCGGCCGCCTCCGGCGTAATCTACGAAACCATTACAGGACCCGGGGGCGAATCGATCGCCGTGGGCGGCCGAATAGCCGTGGACCTCGCGGAAGTGCCCGGGGATCCCGCGGCCACGCTCCGCAAGGCCCGCCAGGTCATCGCGGCGGCCTACGCCCCCGGCGATCCCTCCGCCGCGGACCAGCGTGTAGCGGCCCGCGCATACGACCTCCTGCGCAGGGCGAGCGCGGAGCTCCGGGAGGGTATGGGCTTCTCGGCAATGGCATAGGTTCCTTCGCGCAGCTTTAAGGCTAATACGGCCGCCCCCACGGGGCGGCTTTTCTTTTCGCTTTCTTCCGCCGGCGCAAGCGTTTTTTCCGCCTCCCGCGGTAAGGGGGCAGGGATTCCTCCATCCCCGCGGGTCCGAGGACGGTTTTCCGCCCCCTCCCGCGCATCCCGACGACAGGAAGGCGGAGAAATGAAACACGGCAGGAATATACCATTTTACACGCTGGCGGTTTCCCTTGTCCTGGCCTTGATGCCCGCAGGCCCCGCAGCCGCAGACCCCGGGGAAACTGGGAGCGAGACCGGGAGGACGGCCCGGTTCGTTCCCCGGAAGGCGGGCGACCAGCCCTTCCCGTTCTTCGGCGGCGGGAGGCTGCGGTTCGACCCGGCCGAGGTGTCCACGGCCAAGGTCCGCTCCGCGTCAAACCGGTCCTTCGGGCCGGGGAAAAGGAAGGGCGGCGGCATAGGACTGCCCATCGAGGTGCGGGAGAGTCCTTTCTCCCTTTCGGCGTTCCCGAACCGCGGGGCGAGGTTCCAGCCCAGGGGGACGGTGTACCATTTCGAGCCCGAGGGACTCGTCTTCACCAAACCCGCGGAGCTTACCCTGCCCTACGAGAGCCGGGGCGGGGACGACGCGCTCCTGGAGGTCTATCACTACAACCGGGAGCTGGGCCGGTGGGAGCTCCAGCCCGAGGTGTCTCGGGACGCCGAGGCCAAGACGATAACGGTGAAGATCGAGCACTTCAGCGACTACGTGGTGGGGATGTCCACCTTCAAGATCGACGAGGCGGGAACCCTGGACGGGGGCAGCCGCCTGGGGCCCAGCGTGGATCCCTACTTCGGCGCTCTTACGATAGAGAATAGCGAGTTCCATATCCCCGCGAGGGGCCTGCCGCTGTCCCTGTCGACGAAGTTCAATTCCGATTACCTGTATAGAAAATACGTTCCCGATTTAACCGGCAGCGAGACCACTGCTGGGCTGACCCGAGTTTGGTCCTCGACCCAAGTCTATTCTCTCCCCCAGACGGACATCAAGTCCGGATGGTTCTATCAGCTTCCGTACTGCACCTTCGGGAAGAATACCCTCGACCTCGTGTTGGGCGACGGGAGAAAGTACGATCTATCCAACTGCGTCTTTAGATGGCGGCTCTTGCGCGATGGAAAGACGGAGGATTACGGAACCTTTTTCAAGCTGTACCGGTTGAACGATACCACACTGAAAATCCTGATACCCGAAGCCCGGCTCAGTGTCTTCGCGAAGGTTAAGCTCTTGCCGAGGCACAAGGATGATGACATCTCTATCAAAGTAACCTCCGTAAAGGTCTATTTTGAGGACGGCTCCAGCGCCCACTTCCCCTCGTCGGGACCTGTAAAATACCTGTACGACCCGAGCGGGAAGAACCGCCTTACCTATTCGTTCAACGGCAATCTTCTCCAGAGCGTGACCCATACCGACGGACGCACCGTGAAGATCCTGAAATACGCAAGCGGGGAGGGTGCGTGCTTCGTATACCTCCTTTCGACTTCCCCGGACCTGGGGGTGCTGAACGAGGGGGACCGGTTCCTGGGGCGCAGGGTGTTCGACGGTGAAGGGAGGCTTCTGTATTCCGACTCCCTGGAAACCCTGGATTTCGACGCCGCGGCCGGCGGCTTCGCGCTGACCTCGGAAAACGAGGCGGGGAATTTCCGCGTTCTCCAGCGGACCGCCTATACGTACAGCCTCGGCTCGGGCGTCGACGGAAATTTCATCGCGATCGACGAGCCGGGGAACGGGTACCGGAAGTTCATCTTCGGGAGGTCCTTCGGGCCTGAGATGGTTTCGAGGAAAACAGTTAGTTCCAATCATGGAGATGGAATTGACAGAAATATTTTATATTATCAAAACAAACCAAAGATATTGTCAGCTGAGATAAAAGTGGTATCGGAAAGTACAAGTTTTTTACAACAAAATTACCTTTATACATGTAGTCATTCAGGCGAACATCTTTTTACTTCTTCTTCGTGGAATAGGTTTGGTTATCCTCTTTCTATTGAAGACAAAATCTGGAACACGACCCCCGCGACCACCAGTAAGACCGCGCAGAGGGTGACGCCTTCCGGGACGGACCCTCTGACGTCTGAATCGATCTCGTACGCCCACGAGACCG
>CAYTYG010000079.1:0-4655 GCA_964441515.1 uncultured Treponema sp. | reverse complement strand
GGCGCCCCCTTTGTCTACAAGGGAGTCAGCCAGGAGCGGACGCTGATGTACGACGGCGCCGAGGCCGGAACCAGCCGCGAGTACGAAAAGACCGCCCGTACCTTCTCGAAGATCTACGGCTCCTACTATCCCCTCGTGGAAACCGTCTATCGGGGGGGAAGCTCCACGGCCGCCTGGACCGTGACGAACGCCTACGACGCTTTCGGCCGCGTCGTAACGAGGAACGACAGCCGCGCGGGGAATTCCTGCGTCTACTATCTGTACAACGGCGCCGCCGGGAGCGCGGCCTTCTCGTACCCCTATACGGCGCCCGCCGGCTGGGATCTCTATACGGCCTTCGGCGTCGCGGGGGGTACGGCCCGGGAAGCGGTCTCCGGGGTCTACCACAGGACGTACTACGAGTACGACGGGAGCCTGAACGTAACCCGCGAACTCGTCCGGGAGCTGGCCGCGGACGGCTCGGCGATGCCGGACGCGACAACCCAATATTCCTACGACCCGGATACGAACGTTCTAATGTCGGTGACGACGCCCACGGGGGAAGAGATCGAGTTGACCTACGGGAACGGGTGGAAGTCCTCGTACGTTTGCCGGGACATGCGGCTGCTCTCGGCCAGCCCGGTACGGTACTTCCGCACGGACGCCGATTACGACCTGCGGGGGCGGCTGATATATCGACGGCTCTACATGGCGGACAGCACTCACCAGCCCGTACTGGACGGCCGCTACCCCGGGGGCTGCGCGTATTTCCACTACGACGGCCTGGGACGGCTGCGGTTGCTGTTCAAGGCGGAAACCGACCCCGACCAAGGATGGCCGAACCATAAAATCCTCCGGGTGGAATACGACGACGAGAACCGCACGGTGCTGAAGACCGACGCCCGGGGATACCAGGTCCTGACCCGCTACGACCCGTTCTTCCGGCCCGTGGACCGGTATACCTACAAGCCCATGGACGAGACCTGCACCATGGACTACAACGGGTGGAAGCGAACGGAACTGACCCACGTCCGGTATTCCTACGACCCCGCGCAGGTCGGGCTGCTCCTGGAGGAGACGGCCTTTTTGGGCGCATCGGACACGGATCCCCTGGCCGCGAGGTACGGCTACGACACCCTGGGCCGCCCGACCAAGGCGGAGCGCGTCCGTTCCGGGAACCCGATAACCCTCCGGGAGGCGGAGTATAGCGATGCGACGAACACGGTCCTGACCCGGAGCTACAGAAGCGCCTCCGAATACACGGCCGTGGAAATCGACCGGGACTGGCTGGGCCGGCCCGAGCGGGAGAGCGCTTGGACCGAGGCCGGGCAGGCCGGGACGCGGCTGGACACCCTGTACGCCTACGACCCGGGAGGAAGGCTCGCCGCGAAAACCCTGCCCAACGGGGAAGTCTACTCCTATGCCTACACCAGCGCCGGGCGCCTTACCAAAACGACCTATCCGAACGGCCGGGGTGAGGAGACCCGTACGTACGACCTGTCCGGGAGGCTTGTCGCGTCCACGGACCTCAACGGGAGCGTGACCTCCCTGTCCTACAACCCGGCGGGTCAGTTGGCCGGAAAGACCGTGAGCCGCAACTCCGTCACGGAAGAGACCGTGGAGACGACCTACTGCCCCCACGGACCGCTGACGGTCACGAAGTACCTCGGCTCGTCGAGCGTGCCGGAGATATCTTCCGAGTATGCCTACAAGTTCGACGGGAGCGTTCGCAGGGAAACCCGGACCGTCCATATCGACGGCAACCCCGTCGCTTCCTTCGTGGAGCGGGAACTGGACGACGCGGGGAATCTCCTTGGCGTCACCGTCTCGGGATTGAGCGGCTTCCGGAAAACCGTGAGGTATTCCCTGCCGGGATTCGGGGAAGCCGTGCCGGGCGTCGACGGGTACTCCGTCACCGCCCGCGGGGAGTCCGGCGGGACGATCGCCACATCCGCGTCGACCCGGCTGGGCCGCGCGGTCCTGGCGTACGGGAACGGGCAGGTAACCGCGTATTCCTACGACGACTGGCTCGGCCTAGCCGGCATAGACAATCCCGGGACCGCCTACGACCAGTCCTACGCCCGGGACTATACCGGAAAGATCGCCGAATGGACGAACCACGTCGGGACCCGCGCCTTCGCCTACGACGGCCTGGGGCGCCTTGCCTCCGGGGAGGGCGTCGCCTACGGATACGACCCCGCGGGCAACATGACGACCGCGGTCAACGGCGACCCCTCGGCGTTCCAGTATCAGACCGGGAGCACAGGCCAGAACAGCATGCTGATCGACGCCACGACGGGGGCGCAGACGGGGACCGTGGACTACTCGACGGACCCGGAAGGCAACGTCGTCCAGGCCGCGAGCCGCTTCGGCGCGATAGGGTACGACTTCTCCAACCGCATCACGAGCATAGCGGACATGGCCCGGGGGGTCACGGACGAGTACTCGTACGACCAAGCGGGTCTGCGCTACCGGAAGGACGAGACCGTGGACGGCCGGGAAATCCGGACCTTTACAACCTATTCCGGCAATGACATAGTACTGGAGGAGACCTTTCACGGGGGCGGTTGGGAGACGGCCCGGATAGAGGTTTTCGTGGACGGAATGAATATAGGCCGCTTCGAGAAGGACTACCGGACGGATCCGGATTCGGAGAGCCTCAAGTACTACTACCGGGACCACCTGGGCAGCCGGATCGGCGTGGCCGACGAGGCGGGCGCCGTGCTGGCGACGGTGAGCTACGACGCGTGGGGCAACGCCGCGGCGACGGGCGCGGACGGCTACGACGCCGAGGGCGAGATACGCTTCACCGGAAAGCCCCGGGACGCCACGGGGCTCTACTACTTCAACGCCCGGTACTACGACCCCCAGAGCAAACGCTTTTTCACGGAGGACCCCATCCAAAGCTGGATGAACTGGTACGCCTACTGCGGGAACGACCCGGTGAACTACACGGATCCGGAGGGCAAGGAGTATTACGGTCATGGTAATGGAGATCTTAAAGGTGGGGATCGTGATATTAAAATCAAAGATGCCGGGAACAAATCACCTAGAGAACTTGGGAGGGAAAGGGACCGGCAACGAGTGATTGGAGGATCTGGACCGCTTGTTTATTCAAAAAAGAGTGGTTACATACTACGATCTGGTTGGCAGGATCCAAATAACAAAAAAACAGGTATGGGATGGCGAACTTCGGTAATGGAGGATGATAAAAAGCATTTTATGAATTACGGACATTTAGACCCAGAATCAACACTCTCACCTGGATCTAAAGTTGAAGAGGGCGCACCTATTGGACGGATGGCTAATCCTACGAATGGAAGATCAAGTGGACCGCATGTTCATGTAGAGAGAAGAAACGCAAACGATGGAACAGAAGTTCATCCAGGGAATGAAAGTCCTTATGCAGGCCGTAGCAGACGGACTTCCGGGTATGGAGATATAGATTCGATGCATAGTACCCCTCATTCAGGTGTTGATCATGTACCTGCTGCCGACAAAGTCTTTGATGGTAATGGAAACGTTTATGGGTTATAAGGGATTTCTGGAGGCGAATATGAAAAGAGTATCTTTTTTACTTTTCTTATTCATCGTTCTTGCGTCATGCCGCGGCCAGGGCGAACTGCCCGTCGTTTCGGACGAGGGCATACGGTTCCCCCAAAACGGTACGGTAATCAAGCTCAAGCCGAACGTCGTCCCGGTGGAAAGGGAGGGTGAATTCGGGAAAATCCTTTCCATGCGGCAACATGCCTATCTGCACGAGCCTTGGGATACGGTGTTCGTTTTCACGGTTTTCTTTTACAACACTTCGCAGGCGTCCCTTCTTGTCGAGGCCTACGATTATGAAGGCAGGTTCAAATCCGCGTCGAAGGAATACTACGGGGATTTCGAAGTTTTGTACCTTGACGACAGGATGGTCCTCGCCCAGCTGAGCCAATACAGCGGAAGCCGGGAAAGCTACTTGATCGACCGGGGGTTACGTTTCATAAAAGCGATACCGCATGCGATAAACGTCAATCATGTTTTCAAGTCGGAGGACAATCAGCTTTTCGGTTTGGTTTCCCAATTCCTGCGTCCTCTTAAGGAAGGGGAAGAGCCCATCAATCCGTTATTCCCTGTAGCCAACCCGTACAACAAGGTTCAAATCTTCACATCCGAGGGTATTCTGCTGGAGGAGGTCGATACGGTAGAGAGCGAGATCCAGGTGGTGTTCCAGGGGATCCGGTACACATTCGAGATACCGGCTCCGGGCATCCCGGGGTAATCCGCGGCGGATTCCCCGCCTTGACGCGAAGAAGCCCCGGGGGGATTCTAGGACGGGGGATTTCCATGAACGACGCGGAGTTGGAAAACGCCATCCCGATGGACTCCGTCGCCCGCTGGAGGGAATGGCTTGCGGAAAACGGGGCCGTCAAGAAAAGCGTTGTTCTGATCGTTTACCATGCCTCCAGCAAGACGCCGAGCGTCCATTGGCAGGAGGCCATCGAACACGCTCTCTGTTTCGGCTGGGTCGACAGCGTAGCGAAAAAACGGGACGGGGAGAGCTGCTATCTTAAATTCGGCCCCCGGGGCCCCAGGAGTACATGGGGCAGGAAGAATTAGGCTACGACTTCTCCAACCACATCACGAGCATAGCGGACATGGCCCGGGGGGTCACGGACGAGTACTCGTACGAC
>CAYTYG010000078.1:8290-11369 GCA_964441515.1 uncultured Treponema sp. | reverse complement strand
ACAAGGGCCACGATGAGTATGGGCGCGGCAAGGATGACGATCTCCAGGATGCCTCCCCGTACAAGATTTACAGCGTCTCCGATATCCATTTTTCCTCCCCTACCGGAAAGACAGCACAAGCTGCCGGGTCATGAGGTTCCACCCGTCCACCAGGATGAAAAGGATCAGCTTGAAGGGCATGGAGATCATGACGGGCGGAAGCATGATCATACCCATGGACATGAGAGTCGACGCGACGACCATGTCAATTATTATAAATGGTATATATAAATATATGCCTATCATGAAAGCGGCTTTCAGCTCGCTCAGGATGAAGGCCGGAACGAGGATGTACGTGGGGACATCCGCCAGGGTATTGGGCTTCGGAAGCCCCCGCATGGACATGAACAGGCGGATATTTTCCGGATTGGATTCCATCTGGCGGTACATGAACAGGCGAAGGGGAGCCTCGCCGGCGCTGTAGGCCTCGGAAACGCTGATGCGGCCCTCGGAAAGGGGGGCCAGGGCGTTCCGGTTCACCTGGTCCAAGGTTGGCCACATGATGAAGATGGTCATGAAGAAGGCGATTCCCAGAAGCACCTGGTTGGGGGGCACCTGTTGGAGCGACAGGGCCCGCTTAATAAAATCCAGGACGATGGAAATTCGCAGGAAACTGGTCATGAGGATAAGGATGCTGGGCGCAAGGCTCAACACCGTAAGGAGAAGGAGCAGCTGGACGGAGAAGGCCACTTCCCGGCTGTTCTGCGGGTTCCGTATCGTCAGGTCCACGAAGGGTATGGAGGGGGGCGCCGCGGGAAAGCCCGTCGTGCCTGCCGGGGACCGGGAGGAAGTCCCCGCGCTCGGTACGGGGACGCTTACCGCGGAATCCCTCGGGGCGCCGGGATAAGCCGTCGAATCCTGAGCTGTCGCGAGCGTACCCGCCGATATCAAGACCGCGGCTGTAAGCGCGTACACGAGACGTCTGCGCATCTCCCCTCCCGATGCGCCTGCGGCAGGCCTTCCGTCCCCCGGGAACCGCGTTCGGCGGGCCTTCCCGGGTTTCTTCTAGAACTTTTTCAGCCTGTCCCTCTGCCGCGCCAGGAAATCCGTCCCCGAAATTCCCTTGGCGGGCTCGGCGCGATGCTTTGATCCGGGCTTCAGCAAGCCCAATAGGAGGGTTCCGAAATCCCTGCTTGCGTCCTGGGGAGCCGTCGCGGAGCGGAGCTTCATCTCGTCGATCAGCTCTCCGTCCTCGATCTCGTGGATGAGCTGTACGGAGGAGTCCGTAGCTCCCACCAGGAAGGCCTTTGCTCCCAAGGATACCACGTAAAGCCACTTCCCGGCCCCCAGGGGAGCCGAAGCGAGTACGCGTATGAAGGCATCGGGTTGGGCCTTGGGCCGGGCGGCGCGGCGCAACAACCGGAAGACGACCCAGATCGCCCCCAGGACGAGCCCGAGGGTCAACAGCATCCTCAGAAAATACGGCCAAGCGGAGCCGGACAGGGTTCCGGCCTTTCCTGCCTCGTTTCCGGAGGATTCCGTCAATACCAAGTCTTCTTCCGCGGCTGCAGCCGCGGTCCCGGATCCTGCTACGATAGCGGCCCTATCCCCGTCCGCACCCGTCGGCTGGGCGAAGGCCGCCGGGAACGCGACAAGCAGGGCCGCGGCCGCGCACAGGACGCGACATGCGGTTTTCAGTTTCCCCTCCAGGGAATATTCTACAACAAGGAATTCAGAAATGCAATAGATATTTACGGGAAAGAGAAATAAGTGTCTTTTTTCAGCCTTTGCCAAGGTTCCGCCGAGGGGCCTGCGCCCCCGCGGTCCCTAGCCCATTTCGCTCATGCGCTCCATGGGAGAAACAATTTCTGTGACGCGGACGCCGAAGTTTTCGTCGATGACCACGACCTCTCCCTTGGCTATAAGCTTATGGTTCACCAGGATGTCCACGGGCTCGCCGGCCAGCTTGTCCAGCTCTATGATGGTTCCCTCGCCCATGCCGAGTATCTCCTTGATGAGTTTGCGGGTTCTTCCCAGCTCCACGGTCATCTCCATGAAGACGTCCATGATGAGACCGATGTTGCCGGCTTCCGGGGCCGCGCTCTGCATGGCTAGATTGGCGAACTGTACGGGCTGGACATTGGGAGGAGTCATGCCGGACATGGGATTCGCCATTCCCCCGAACATTCCGCCCATGGGTTGGGCGTAAGTGCCCATGCTCTGCATTCCCATGGCCGCCTGTCCCGCGGGGGCGGGCGCCATTTGGGCCATGGGGGCCTGCGCGGGTTGGGAAGCGCCCCCCGCGGACGCCACGACGTCCCGTACGAAGGACAGGGAGAAGGTCTCCAGGATCTGGTCCTGGTTTCCGCCTATGTTCATGGGCCAGAGGACCCGAATAAAATCCCCGGAAGGAAGCCTTACCATGGCCTTCGGGACGAAACTTCCCTCCGCGGAGGCGGACTGGATGTTCCGGTTGCCCGTCTTGTCCGTTATCACGGTTATCAGGGTCCCGGTCAGGGTGGATATGCACTCGGACACGGCGGAGATCGCCATGTCGTCCAGATCGGTCAGGGAATCGTCCTTGTTGGCCAGGGAGGCGATGCGGACGGCCGTATCCTTGGAGAGGATGAACAGGTGCTCTCCGGGTATGCCTCCGGTCATGTCGATCTGCACCGCGAGGACCTCTTCCGGCACGGACTGAAGCACGGCGTCCCTCTGCACCTGGTCCACCTGGGGGGAACCCACGGTTACCTCGAGGCCCGTTATCATGGAGAGGTTCTGGGACTGCGCGCCGGCCATTCCCTCCAGGATAGCCTTGAAAAGCTGGGCTTCCCGGGAACCCGCCGCCCCGGCCGCAGATCCGGCGGGGGCCGCGGCCTTGCCGCCCCCCGTGTCCAGGCCCGCGAGTAGGGAGTCTATTTCTTCCTGCGACAACGCGCCGTCACTCATACTGTTCTCCTTCTTCCGATGTGAGTTCCTCGAACTCCTCCTGCCCCACGTCCTCCAGCTTGTTCGTGATCTGGACGGCCATCTTTCTTCCTATGACGCCCGGGCTGCAGAGGAATTTTTTCTTGTTGCCCACGTTGAGAACCATGGGGTC
>CAYTYG010000078.1:0-8280 GCA_964441515.1 uncultured Treponema sp. | reverse complement strand
CCCGATTTCCGCGATGATGGGGATCTCCACGGTCGAGAGCTTCTCCTTGAGGACGTTCAGGTTTTCCGTCGTGGCCCCGCGGCGTACGGAGGAATACCAGTACTGGGCGGAAAGCTTGGATACGATGGGCTCTATAGTCAGGTAGGGGATGCAGAGGTTCATCATTCCCTCAATATCCCCGACCTTCGTCTCCAGGGTCACGAGTACGACCATCTCCGCGGGAGGAACGATCTGGGCGAACTGTGGATTCGTCTCGATCTGGGAGAGGCGGGGCCTCAGGTCGATCACCTGGGTCCAGGCCTCCCGCATGTTACCCAGGATGCGGACTATGATGCCCTCCATGACGGAATGCTCTATGTCCGTGAGCTCCCGGTTGAGCTTGGAGCCCTCCCCGGATCCGCCGAAAAGGCGGTCGATGATGGTGAAGGTGACGGAAGGGTCTATCTCGAGCACGGCTTGGCCCTTCAGGGGATCCATGCTGATGACGGCCAGGGTCGTGGGGGTCGGGATGGAGCGGATGAATTCCTCGTACGTCAGCTGATCCACGGACGCCACGTGCACGTGCACCAGGGCTCGCAGGGACGCGGAAAGGCTCGTGGTAGTCAGACGCGCGAAGGTCTCGTGCATGATCTGCACGGTGCGGATCTGCTCCTTGGAGAACTTGTCCGGACGCTTGAAGTCGTAGATCTTTATCTTCCGCGTGTCCGCGGTAGGTCGGATCGCCTCGAGCTCGGTTTCCCCGGCGTTTATCGCTGTGAGGAGCTGGTCTATCTCATCCTGGGACAGGACTTCCGTCATGCCTCCCCCTCCGTTGTCCCATCATTACATGAAACGCTTCGCCCGGCAAGGCCGGCTCTACATCTTGATCACGTCGATCTTCTCGAAAAGGACTTCCTTTATCGCCGGCTTGGCCAGCATGTTGTTGAGCTGTTCCCGTATCTCTTCCTTGAGGCGGTTCTCGTTTTCCGGAAGAAGATCCATGGCCTGCTTCGAGCTGAAGAAAAGCCTCAGGCGGTCCCGCATCTGGTGGATCCGGGCCGTCAACATCGTCGGCGTGTCCTTGTCGCCCTTTTCGAAGCCCAGGTTGATCTTGACGACGATCGAGGACGGTTCCTGGTCTATCGTACGGGTGCGGATTTCCCCCAGGGTCGTGAAGTACTCGTATTCCGGGGTGGCGCGCTGGTATTCCTCGCCCAGGGCAACCTGGGTCATGGGCTTTCCCTGCCGGTTTATGATATTGACGGTCACGATGACCACCGTCACGACGAAGATGACGGCGCCCAGGGCTATACCTATCCACATCAGGAGCTTGAGTATACCTGCCCCGCCCCCCTTCGGGCGCGAGGGCGCCGTTGCCGCTCCGCCTTCCTCGTTAAGGTTCAGGCTCTGATCGTCAAAGCTGTCGCCCATTCCGTACCTCCGCGTAGGATCCCGTCACCGCCCGGCCGCAGGGCGATCGGGGCGTTCCGGCTTCTATCCCGTACCGGGGGAAAGCCCCCTTATGTAATGATCGGCGAAAACAACCGGGGCTTTCGTGAAATTCGCGGGACCCGGGCCGTCGAAGCCGCGCAGCGGCCCTTACCAGGGTGTTGAAACTGTGTGTAGACACAGTTTCAACACTTCCAAAGTGTAACAGTTGTCGTCCGTACTCGGACGACAACTGCGAAGGATCTTGGAAAAGCAACCGGCTTTTTCAACATCCTGTTACAGGTGCGCCTCGTCCAGGATGATGATATCCACCCTCCGGTTGTAGGCACGCCCCTCCTCCGTGTCGTTGGAGGCAATCGGCACCGTGTCGGAGAATCCCGCCACCTGGAAACGCTTCTCGTCCGCCCCGAAATCCGTCAGGTAATGGAGCACATTGAGGGCCCGGGCAGCGGATAGCTCCCAGTTGGACCTCCAGGGCCCCGAAGGGTCCGTCCCTACCGCGTCCGTATGCCCTTCCACCCGGAATTTCCGACCCGACAGGTCATCGCTCTTGAGAAGCTCCGCCAGGCGCACCAGCATGGTCCTCGTCTCCTCTATATTGATGTCCGCGCTGGCGGGACGGAAGAAGGCGTCGGACGCCAGGGATATCACGATGCCACGTTCGTCCGTGGATATGCGCACCTTGTTGGACTTGATCTCCGGCTGGAAAAGGCTCGTGGCCTTCTTTTTTGCCGTGGCGAGCATGCGGCCCTTTTCCAGGGAAGGGAGCGAGGATACGGTGTTTCCGAGCTCGGCCAGCTTTCCCACGGAAAGGGTGTTGCCCCCGGTGGACCCTCCCATGCCGATGTTGTTCAGGGAGGATATGAAGATGTCCATCTGGGTTATATCCGCGTCCGTGGTGTCGAAGAGGGCGACGAAGAAGCAGAGAAGAAGGGTCACCATGTCGGAATAGGTGACGATCCACTCCCCGGTTCCCCCGCCGATCTCCTTCCTCTGTTTCTTGGCCATTATCAGTCCTTGCCGTACTTGTCCATGAGCTCTTTCTTATCGACGGGGTCCAGGTAGGAGGTGAGCTTGACAAGCAGGATACGGGGATTGTCGCCCGCCTGGATGGAGAGAACGCCCTCGGTCACCATCTCCCGGAGGCGGGTTTCCACGGCATCCTTGGCGGCCAGCTTCCCCATCATGGGGGTAAGGATGAAGTTCGCCATCATGGCGCCGTAATAGGTTGTGATCAGGGCCACGGCCATGTTGGGGCCGATGCGGCTCTTGTCCTCCAGATTCTTCATCATGGCTATCAGGCCCTGGACGGTCCCGAGCATCCCGAAGCCCGGGGCCAGCTTGGCCCAGGCATCCGTCATCTTTATCCAACGGGCGTGCCGCTCGTTCATTGCGTTGATCTCGTTCTCCATGAGGTTGCGGATGATCTCGGCGTCCGTGCCGTCCACCACGAGGCGCAGCCCCGACTGCATGAACTTGTCGTCCAGTTCGTTGATCACTTCCTCCAGGGAGAGGATGCCCTCGCGGCGGGCTTTTTCCGCCAATTCGTAGAGCTTTTCCACGATCTTGGCCTCGCCGAGCTCCTCCACCCGGAAGCATTTGCCCAGGATGGAGAAGAGCCCTATGGCCTCCCGGACGGAATAGTTGATGAGCAGGGCAGAGAACGAACCGCCTATGGTCATAAAGACGGAGGGAATATCGATGTAGGTGGAGACCTGGCCGCCCGAGGTGTACATCGCCATGATGATACAGGCGAATCCTCCAACAAGTCCGATCAGGGAACCAAGATCCATACTCACTCCTCGTTCTTAAACGCCCCGATCTGGCGCCTGTACGCTACGATGCGCTTCAGGACCTCGGGTACGCTCTCCCGCACCACGATGCGCTTTCCGGACAACATGGTCAAGGTCGTATCGGGGTTCATCTCAATATATTCCACCTGATGCGGATTTAGCCAGAAGACTTTCTTGGAGAGCTGGGTCAGTTCGATCATACGGTCCTCGGCGAAGGGCGACCGGCGGACGGGAAAACATCCGCCGTCTGCCGGTCATGGTTCACCGAATTCCCCCTTTACCTCTTCAGTGTCAGGAGCTCCTGCAGCATCTGGTCGCTGGTCTGTATGGTCTTGGAGTTCGCCTGGAATCCGCGCTGGGTCACGATCATGTCCGTGAACTGCTCCGCGAGGTCCACGTTGGACATCTCCAGGGTCCCGGCTATGATCTTTCCCTTTCCAGCGATCCCCGAGGGGCCGATGTCGGCCAGACCGGAGTTGTTGGACTGCTGGAAGTTCGTCTCTCCCGCCTTTTCCAGCCCGTTGGGATTGGTGAAGCTCGCCAAGGCTATCTGTCCTATGGTCCGGTTCGAGCCGTTGGAGTACACGGCCGTGATGATTCCGGACTGGTCGATCTTGAAGGTCTCCAGGTATCCCATGGAATACCCGTCCTGCTCGAAGACCTTGGTGCTGGAGGCTTCCGCGAACTGGGTAATGGAATTCCGAACGCTTCCGACCGTGCCCAGGTTGAGGGAGAAGACCTGGCGGACGGGCCCTTCGCCCTCGGGGGCGGCGGCGTCCCGTACGTCGAAGCCTATGTTGACCGCGAGTATTCCCTCCTCGGGGCTGAGATTCCCCTGGGCGTCCGCCACCCTGCGCAGGGTCCCCAGGTTGGAGAACTCGACGATGAAGGCGTTGCCCGCCCCCGCGGCCGGCTCCGCGCCCACCGCGGCCGCCGTGTTGGCCGGGGTCTCGGCCTCGGGGTCCACGGTGACCAAGGCGTTCCACTGATTCGGCTGGCCCGGAACCTTGGTGAACTCCACGCGCAGGATGTGTTCTATCCCGAAGGTGTCGTAGACTTTTTCCTCGACGCGCCAGGTGCCCTGGAGGCGGGTCTGCTCGGGGGCCCCCTCGGGGATCTCCGGGACGCGCTTGTCCAGGTTGCAGGCCAGGTACACCTGCTCGGTCGCCTTGGCGGGATCCTTGGATCCCACGGGTATGACGAGGTCTTCCAGGGCCCCCGAGGTGTTCAGGATCTCCTGGCCGTCCACAAGCTGGGCGTTCCAGCCCTGCACACGGTACCCGTTGGCGGGATTCACCAGGCGCCCGTCCCGGTCCAGGCTGAAGGCGCCGGCTCGGGTGTAGAAGGTGGAGTCGCCTTTCTGAAGGACGAAGAACCCGTTGCCCTGGATGGCCAGGTCCGTCATGACACCGGTGGTCTGAAGGGAGCCCTGGGTATGGATGGTGTCCACCGAGGCGATGGACATGCCCAGTCCTATCTCTTTCGGGTTCACGCCGCCCACTTCCTCGTTGGGCCGCGCGGCTCCCGACATCTGCTGATAGAGGAGGTCCTGGAAGTTCACCCGGTTCTTCTTGTACCCGGTCGTGTTGACGTTGGCGATGTTGTGGCCGAGAACGTCCATCCGGACCTGATGGTTCTGAAGGCCCGATACGCCGGAATACAGCGATCGCATCATAAAGATGCCTCCTTATTCTATGACCTTCTCGACCTGTTCCAGGTCGTAGAAGGCTCCGTTGACCATTACCATGGGAAAATCCCCCCGGGTAATCTGAGTAACCTTTCCCGTCACGGAGGATTCCCCGTTCACGATCTCCACGTTGCGCCCCAGCATGTTCTGGGCCTCTCCGACGCGTATCATGGAAGCGACCTTGGAAAACTCCCGGCTCATGTTCGTCATCTGCTCCAGGGAGGAAAACTGCGCCATCTGGGCTATGAATTCCTTGTCCTCCATGGGCTTGGTGGGATCCTGATGCTGCAGCTGTGTGATCAGGATCTTGAGGAAATCGTCCTTGTCCAGGTTGGGCTTGAAGGGCTTCCCGCCGTTCAGAGCTTTATTGAAAGCGTCCGCGTCGAACTTCGTCCGCGAAAGCTCGGCGGGGTTCATCAACGTCGAAAGGTCCATTCTTCCAGCCTCCGTTTTTTTAGAAACCCACGGGCGGATTCGGGATCTCCCCGAAGCCGCCGCGGTACGCTACGCCAGTATGTTCACGCCCTGCTCGGCGCGCTTGACGGCGGGCACGCCCGGCACCGCCGCGTCCAGTTCCTTGAGCCGTTCCGAAAAGAACGGGCCCCCCGCATCGCCTTCGGCGGTTTCCCGGCCGTCCGCCTCTCCCCCGCCCACGGATACCTCCAGGCGGGCGGACTCGAATCCCTCGGCGGAAAAAGCGTCCCGGAGCCCCGCCAGGCTCCTTTCGAAGGCGTTTCGGGCTTCCTCCGTTTCGACGACAATCCTGCCCGTGATATTCTTTTCGGTCATTTTCAGCTCTATCTTGACGTTCCCCAGGGATTCCGGCTCCAGCCGCAGTCGGATCATGCCGGAATCGCCGTCCCGCAGCACGATATGCGCGGCCTTTACGATCTCCTGGGAACCCCGGGCATCCAGGTGTCGGGAAAGCACCTCGGAAAAGGGAATCCCCGCGTCCTGCAATCCGCCGGGATCCCGGGGGGCCGAGGCCGCTCCTTCCGCGCTGCGTCCGTCCAGGCGCACACCCTCCCGGAAGCCCGGGGAAGGACTCTCCGGGGATCCGGAATCCCGGGACGGCTCGTTCCCGGAGGCTTCCGCTTTCATCCTCAGGTCCAGGACGGTGAGTTTCGGGCCCCGTTTTCCGTCCTTGCGCGCGGGGATCCGGACATCCCGGGATTTCCCGTCGACATCCTCCGCGGGGCCCTCGGCCCGGGGCGGCTTGACTTCCGAGCCGGCCGCGGCGACGAGGGAATCGTATCTCGCGGCCCCGGGTTGCGGAGCAGCTTCCTTCGGCTTCCGCCGGGCGGCAACCCCGGGATCCGCACGCACCGGCTCTTCGGATGCAGCGGTCGGAGCCGCCGGAAGCGTCCGCTTCCCGGCGGAGGCGGCCGAGGGTTCCCCGGAATCCTTTCCGGGCCGGGAACTCGGGCCGTCCGACCCCTCGGTCTGCCCGCTTCCGTTCATCCGGGTTCGGGGGCCGACGGCCCCGGGCTTTTCCGCGCCGAAGCGCCCGGCGGACTTGCCGGGCTTCGCATTTCCCTCCCGGAACCCGGCAATTCGGATTTTCCCGGGTTGGACGGATTTCGCGGCCCCCGCCGGTTCGGTATGGTTCGAGGTTTTCTCGCCGAGTTTATCCCGAAGGATATTGCCGAGTATCGCGGCGAACCGCGGCGCAAGGTCGGAATCCCTCTCCCGGACGGCGGGTCCGCCGTTTTCCGTTCTGTTCTCCATCGTCCCGGGGGGGAGTGCGGACTGGATGGGCATCGAGGCGGCCTGCATAGGCGCGGCGATCTCCTTTCGGATCGTCTACCGGAAACGGGACCGCCTTTCGGAAGATTTTCAGTCGAGCGCCGTCGGCTTCGACGTCATCTTCCGTTGTATAGCGGCGGACCGCTCGGGGGGCATCAGGGACAGCCAATAGGCCACCACGGAATCCTGCCCCGCCTCCTCGGCCTGGGTTTCCACCGCCCGGAGCACGTCGATGATCATCTGGTCGTCCATGGACTTCAGGATCTCTACGGCGTTCTTAGGCGGCATTCCCGTCAGGTACCGAGCGTTCTGGTCGACGTTCGCCTTTCTATTCTCGATAGACTCCATCGTTTGGTTGAACGATTTTTCTTTATCTTCCAACGCTTTTCTTTGTTCTTCCAGCTCCTGGGCTATCCTGGCTATCTCCGCCTCGCGTTCGTCCAGGGCCCCGGAGCGCGCGGAGAGCTCCTCGCGGACCGCGTCCAGAGCCTCGTAGAGCTTGGCGGTGCGCTCGTCCTCCAGGAGCGTGGCGGAATCGGGAAGGAGGGCCGAGGGCCGCCGCGCGGGAATTCCTATCATTCGGTATACGGGAGAAAAGGTGTCCTTGAGGTCCAGGAGGCCCAGGTAGTCGAACCAGACAAGGCCGCCCAGGATTAGGGCGAGGATTATCGCGAGCATGACCAGTATGCGTCCCAGGACGCGGGGTTTCCCGAAAACAGCCATCGTGGCACCTCTTACGTTTCGCTCCCGTAGGGCTTCCCGGTCCGGGCCAGGTCGTCCAGCGCCTTGACCTCCTCGCGGGACGCCGCCCGGTAGTATTCCTTTTCTCTCCGCTCCCGGAGCTTGTCCAGGAGCTGCTTGTCCCGGCTAACCCGGACGTAGCCCTTCCGGGCTTCCTCCCGCTCCAATTCCGCCGCGGCCTTCAGGGTCCGTTCTCTCTCCAGGGTCAGCCTGCGGGTATACAGCTCGACGGTCTGCATGTCGTAGAGGTCCCGGCTCCGGACGAACCGCTCCCGGGCGGCGCTAACGGCTGCCCGGGCGTTTTCCTCAAGCCGGCGCTCCAGCAGGGCGCATTTTCCGGCAGCCGCCGCAAGCTTCATCTCCGCGAGGCGCTCGTAGTACTTGCGCACCTCCAGGACCTTCTCCATACCGAAATGGAAGCGTTTCATACGGCAAGCTCGCCGGGCTCCAGGACCCGGTCGGGGACGGCCTGTTCCGTCCGGACCGGGGCCGTATCCGAGTATTGGGAGATCTCGGCGGCGGGAATGGAGATTCCGGCTATGTCGCCCAGCCTTTTCAGGGTGTCCGTTACGGGGGCCTTCTCGGCTATGCCCTGCACCAGGAAGTCCCGTATGGCGTCGTGCTTCGACCATGCCTCGTCGATCGCGGGATTGGTTCCCTTCACGTACGCCCCGATGTTGATCATGTCCTCGGATTCCTCGTAGGTGGCCATGAGGCGGCGCACGATTCCCATCGCCTTCTGGGTGACCGGTCCGGTCACCGCGTTGGAGAGCCGGGATATGGACTTGAGGACGTCCACCGCGGGGTACTGGTACCTCTCCGCGAACCTGCGGGACAGGACGATGTGGCCGTCCAGGATACCGCGCACCGTGTCGGAGACGGGTT
>CAYTYG010000077.1:7026-11528 GCA_964441515.1 uncultured Treponema sp. | reverse complement strand
CATCCTGGAAACCGCGGTACTGGGGTTGGCCTCCCGATTCGGAGCCCGTCCCTCGGAGATAGACGCGATCCTGGGCCCCCACATCGGCCCTTGCTGCTACCGTGTGCCGAAGGAGAGGGCGGAGATTTTCCGCGCCCGGTTCGGCGGGGAATCGGTGCGGTTCGCAGAAGGGACCTGGCGGCTGGACCTCGGGGCGGCCAATCTTGCCATCGCGAGGAAGCTGGGACTCCGGTCCTTGACCCGAATAGCCGCGTGCACATCCTGCGAAAAGGATATGGGGTCCTACCGCCGCGAGGGACCGGAGGGATTTACCCGCATGGTCGCGGCCGTCGTGCCGCGGTCCGGGGCGTTAAGGCCGCCATGAAGCGTCTCCCCGTGATTTTGACGGTCTTGTCGCTCCTTGGGACCGTTCCGGCCGTACGGGCGCAGGAAGTCTGCCTTTCCTACACGGGATCCGATTCCTATGTGCTCACGGAGAAGTCCGACTGGTCCCGGTACGAGGACGGCCGCTACGTCGGGCACGTCTACCGGGAAGTACGCGCCCGGATGGAACCGGATTCCCCGAGGCCCGGTGCCCTCTGGAGGGGGAGCTTCCTCGTATTCGAGGAAACCCTGCGGGATATGGCCGCAGCTGCCCGGAGAGTGGACGACGAGGTGCCCGCGGAGTTCCGCATCCTGGGGGACGGAAGCCTCCGCATGGAGTCGGATAACGGCTTTCCGAGCGTACGGGGCTTTCCCTCCTTTCCTCTGTCCCCAGTACGCCCCGGCGACCGGTGGACCGCGGAGGGTATCCGCGTCGTGGATCCCCGGAACTCGGGCATCCCCACCCGGACGCGCATACTGGTGGAATACGAGTACAAGGGCGAGGAAGCCTACAAAGGCATACCCGTACGCCGCATCTTCGCAAAGTTCGCGGTGAGATACCGGGCCGGTCAGGATCCCCGGGGGGATCCGGGACTCCAGGAAGCCCAGGGAACCCACGAGGCGGACATCCTGGTGCGCGCGGATTCCGGTCGGCCCGTGATCCTGCGGGACAGGCTCGACGAGAGCTTCCGTTTCTCCGACGGCCGCGTCCTGCGGCACAAGGGATTCACCCTGACCTTTTTCGACGCTGCGATACCCCGGGACGGAGATCCGGCCGCCGCCGCACTACGCGAAACCGTGGCCTCAGCATCCGGTCTTTCCGCGGGAGTTCCGGCTCCGGGAAACTCCCCGGACAGGCTTTCCAAAGGCATCCAGCCAGGGTCCCCCGCACATCCCGCTGCGGAAACCACGCCCGGAATACCGGCGCCGGCGAATTCCGCCTCCGGCCTCCTGGGAGCCGGGAGCGCCGGCGTTTCGGATTACGGTCCCCAGGAGCTCGTCCTAGAGGATCGCCCCGAGGGCCCGACCCTGGTGGCTTTCGGCCTGCGCTTTATCCCCGACCAGGACGTTCTTTTGCCCCAAGAGAAAGACCGGTTGGACGGGATTGCCGCGGCTCTCAAGAGGGTTCCCGGGGAACGGACCTTCCTGGTTTCCGGGCACACCGCCGACGTGGGCAATCCCGCGGGCCAGATGGATCTGTCCGTACGGCGCGCCAAGCGCATCGTGGACGAACTCGCGGCCCGGGGTATCCCGGCCTCCCGCTTCCTGTATCGCGGTTTTGGGGCGGAACGCCCCTTGGCTCCCAACGACACGGAAGCCAACCGCGCAAGGAACCGGCGCGTGGAGATCACGGTACTGAATTAGGAATCCTTGTTTCGGAATTCACGCTTGTTGCGGCTTCCCGAACAGTTCTATACCTGCGGATCGCATCGGAGATATCCAGCTCAAATTGATGGTCTTCTACATTCCTCAAATAACCAAGGCCGGTACATAGGCGGTCTTGTACAGGGCTGTACGTAATCACCTTAATCTTTTCTTCTTCGGGATAGAAACGGAAAAGGCGTATCCAATCATCCTTATCCACGGTTCTAGGGTAATCCTGCATGACGGAATGGACAACATTCAACGAATCTCCCAAGCTTTCATGGCGGGCGGAGATAATTGTGGACTGATCGCCGGAAAGCACAAGGAAGACATTCGGGTGTTGACGGAAACATTTTTCCCACATTTGTTGCGGAGTATTTCCTCGGAACCCGTGGACTTTTTTCCAGCGCATTATACCTATGCCTTCCCGTGTTGTCTCTTTATCCTTAGCCGAGTCCGGTTTGATAGGGCCTAGAAACATGTGCGTTGTGATGACCGCCATCCGATTTCTGTATTGGCTCAGTATCTTGGTTGTCCAGTCGAGCACATCGTCCGGGGCGTTGCATTCGAGATGCAGGATAATGAAATCCAAATCACCGGCGGAGAAAAGCTGGTAACTATTGGCATTGTTGCCGGAAATCGCTTTCCCTACGAAGGTTCGGCCAGGGTAGAAGCCGCCGTACCACGGAAAGTCCTTGAACCGTTCCGCTCCGAAATACTTTTGAAACTTTGAGGTATCCCCTACTCTTGATATATCGTGATTCCCAGGAGAAATACCATAAGGGATCTTCCTGTGGAGACGATCCATCAAGACCTTCGCCAGTCTCCATTGATGGTCATTATTTAGGTCAACGATGTCTCCCATGTGGCTAACGAAGGCGATGCGCTGTTCCTTGAGATGGTCAGCCAACCAATCGACCCGGGACTGGAAGGACGGATTTGATGTTGGGGCTTTGGTCTTATCATGGATCGAACCCCGACCATGGTAACGTTGCGTGTCGGGTATCACTGCGATTGTAAAGGTGCCTTCCGGCGCTTTGTCCAATACTTCTGTGCTATCTAAATACTGTGCATACGCTGTAGTCGAAAGTAAGAGCTGGAGAAGCAAAACCGGTATTAACGTGAGGCTTCGTTTATTAGCGATCATACTTTCCTTTCGTCGAATAACCGTTACAGAAATTTATCCATACATAAAAAAAGCCTGTTGTTCGAATTCCCCTTGGCTGATGCAACATAGCTTTTCTATCGCAAAAAGAGATAGAAAACTCTTTTCTTACCTAGACCTTTCTATATCACAACAGCTTCCTTCTTGCTATAGCACATTCTTCGTTGTAGTCTTTTCCCATGAATAGAATGTCCGTTTTCCTACGCTGGTACCTCCGGTCACCCCTGGGAATAGCGGTCGCCCTGGCCTCCGCGGCGGCCGCGGCGTTTCTCGGCTTTACAGTATTCGGGATTCCCGCGTCCCTGGCTTCCGGCGTCGTGTTTTTTACAGCCGGTTCGGCGGCCGCCTTCCTCTCCGGGGCGGGCACCCGCTCCGTAGTACGGGAGAGAGAACGGGAGACGGAGTCCCACCTGGCCGCGTCTCTGGAAACCGCTGCGGAAAAAGAGAGGAAAATCGTCGCGCTACGGATACCCGATCCAGAGATGCGGGCCGCCGCGGCCGCCTTTTCCCTGGTCTTCGGGGAATACCTGGACGCCTGCCGGCGGGAGAAGACCCGGGACCCGCGGGCGGACGAGGCCGCGGACGAAGTCCTCTCCGCTCTGGGGGGCTTTCTACGGGAGCTGGACGGGTCGGCGGTGGAGCGGAGATTCGGCCTTCCCGACGCGGACCCCTTCCCGGAAGCCCAGGCTCGGACCCTGGCCTATCTAAAGGAGCGCACGGCCTTCGTTCGTGAACGTAGGCTTACCATGGACGGCGGGCTCGGCGGGCACGACCGCCTTTCGATCCAAGAGGAATTGAGGTGAGAAACTCGGCACGGGTCGTACGGCTCCTCCATGCCGCAGTCATCTTTCTTTGCGCCTGGCAAGCCACGGCGTTGGAATCCCGCGTAGCCTCCGCGGATATAACGGTTTTCCTGCGCCCCGACGGGAAGGCCACGGTCTTCTACCGCCTGGAATGGGTCGTTACGGAGGGAACCTTGGGGGGATTCTACTTCCAGGGAGAGGCCTTCGATCCCGTCTGGGATCTCTCCCGCTGCTACGCGGACCTTCCGGAGGGCCGCAGGATCGCCCTGGACATACGGCGCATGGGAGGAGGGAAGTTCGACGTCCTTCTGGCGGAAGGAAGGCGGACCTCGGGAAGCTCCTTCTGGAACCTGACCTACGGGGGGGATTTCGTGGCCGCCGGGCTTGTCGGACGCACCCGCGACGCCGACCGGGGCGAGCTGGTGCGGTTTACCTGGGCTCCGGTGGAGTGGGACAACGCCCTGGATTTCCGGACCGTACGCATCGTCCTTCCCGTCAAGGTCTCCAGGTCGGAGCTTTCGGAGCAGGAATCCTCCGAGGTTCCTCTTCTCACGGAACCTTTCGTGAACGATCAGAACCGGATCGGCTTCTACGGTTCGCCGGGAGACGAAGGTGCATTCTATCTGACCGTACGCTTCCACCAGGAAAATGTGGCCGCTATGGGAAGCCAGAGAATTGTCTTTTACCTTCCACGGAACTACCTCGTCCTGGAAATCCCGGAAAGCCGCTCTAGGAGCGAGGCTCCGGCCGGAATGGGGGACAGAGCTTCCCGGGGGGATGTAGTAGGGGACAGAGCTCCCCGGGTT
>CAYTYG010000077.1:0-7016 GCA_964441515.1 uncultured Treponema sp. | reverse complement strand
GGAATACTGGAAAGCTCGCCCCCTGACGGCAGCGCCCGTCTTCGCGCTGCCCCTTCTTCTGGGCATCCTGTTGTACCTAAGAAGGCTGGCCGCCTACCGAGCCTCCGCGGCCGTTCTGGAGGGCATATCCTGGGCCGGGGATTCCTGGACTCCACCCCGCCTCGTGGAAGGCTCCTACCAGGTGCCGGGGAAGGTGGCCAAGAACCTCCATCCGGTGGAGGCAGCCCTCCTCCTGGAGCTTCCTCTCCCCCGGGTAGCTGCCGTCATGCTGGAGGGACTATCCCGTCAGGGAATTCTGGAGGTGCTGGAGCAGGATCCCCTGCGCATACGCATCCTCACATCCCGCAAGGCGGAGAGCGAGTACGAGGAACTCTTCCTCGCAGCATTCGATCCCGAAGGCCGCGTCCTTTCGGGCCTCATGGCTGACTTTTTCGAGGACGCGGTCAAGCGCCTTCAGGAGAAGATCTGGGACTGTGACCTGGAGGCTACACGGGCTTTCTATCGGGAGCGCCTTGCCGAGACGGGCCGAGATGCGGAGGCGGAGGAATCCGGTGGGAAGCCTTCGGCGGGACAACCCCTAGATCCCTATTGGTACGGATATTGGATAGTCCATTCGCGTCCGTCGAGGAATGAAGCTGTACGCCTTCCAGCCGAGTTCGGCGCGAGTTACGCGGACTTCATGCGAAGCGCTTCCTGCTTCTCCGGGTGTTTTTCCCCACCGAACGTGAGCGCCTCGGGGACTTGCCATTCGGCTTGCCACAACGCCTGCCACGACGCGTGCCATTCCGCCTGCCACTCAGCCTGCCATTCCGCATGCCACAGCGCCTGCCACTCCGCGTGCGTCTCCGGGAGCGGCCATTGATACCCGGCGAGTCGGCTCTTGCCTCCGGGAAGCCTTCCTTTGCCGGTTCCCTGGGCTGGGTCGACGGGTTCTGGAGGAAGGCTCGACGGCACCTTCTATTTCGGATGGAGGACGACGTCCTCATCTTGCCGCCGAATCGGGTGTACAAGCTAAACGGGACGGCGAAGGGACTCGTACACTTCCTGGAGCGGGGAGGGCATCTTCGAGACCTGCCGGCCTTGAACGAAGCGCAGGCCCGAGACGTGGACGCTTTCTTTCGGTCCCTGGCCGACGCCCTGGCCGGGAAATCCCCGGACGCGGACCGGGCCGCTTACGGATTTTCTTTCACGCGCCTTCCCGTCCTGGCGGAGTTGGCCGTAACCTACCGATGCAACAATCGTTGCCGGTTCTGCTACGCAGGCTGCTCGGCGGAACACCCGGGATCCGGCTCGTCTCGAAAATCAGAGGGACGAACCGATATCTCGGATCTGCCTCCCCGGGACCTGGAGCGGATTCTGCGCATCTTTCGGGAAGAAGCGAAGGTGCCCTTTTTCTCCTTCACCGGTGGCGAGCCCCTCCTGTACCCGGAACTGCCGCGCCTAGTACGGTACGCCTCCCGCCTGGGACTCAGGACCAATCTGGTCACCAACGGGACGCTGGCGACGCCGGCTCTCGCGGAATCGCTCCGGCGCGCTGGGCTGCGGACCGCCCAGGTCAGCCTGGAGGGTCCGGATCCGGAGACCCATGACGGACTCTGTGGGGTTCCGGGGGCCTGGGAGAGGAGCGTCGCGGGGATACGGGTTCTTCAAGCCGCGGGTATTTCGGTGCAGACGAACACGACCGCGGTACGGACGAACCTCGCGATCCTGGGGGCTATGCCGGATTTTATCGTTTCCCTCGGCGTACGCCGCATGTCCATGAACCTCTTCATACCCACCTCCCGCAGTCCAGATGCGGAAAACCTCTTTGTCCCCTATAGAGAGATCGGCCCCGTCGTGGACCTTGTCCGGAAGCGCGCCCTATCCTCGGGAGTGGACTTCCTATGGTACTCGCCGACTCCGATATGTATCTACAATCCCCTGGCCCGGGGCCTGGGGAATAAGAATTGTGCGGCCTGCGACGGGCTCTTGTCCGTAAATCCCCGGGGAGACGTACTGCCGTGTTCTTCCTGGGACGAGAATATTGGGAATCTCCTTTCCGAGGGTTTCCAGGCCGTCTGGTTCGGGCGGCGAGCTCTGTCCCTTAAAAGCAAGGTATACGCGCCGGAGGAATGCCGGACATGCTCGGCTTTCACGGCCTGCCAGGCCGCCTGCCCCCTCTACTGGTCCTACTCGGGATACGGAGAGCTTGAGACGGTGTGGAACTCAAGAAGGAGGATGGGATGAGCGATTTTTCACTTTATCCCAATGTCCCCGCGGGATTCCGTTTCTTCTCTCTGGGAAGAACGTCCCGGCTCGTTCTGGCCGGCGGGCTCTGGGCGATTGGGGTCGCATTCCAGCTGGCCGTGAGTTTATTTCTCGGGACCCTTTTCATCCTTGCGGGATGGATTCCGCTTTTCCTCCGGAGGGTGTCGAACCGGCCGAAAGACCAAGGGCTGGAGGACTGGAGAGCCGTATCACCCGTGGAAGTGAACCGGCTCCTTGACACCTTCTCCAAGGCTCGGAAAATGCGGAGGAAGCTGGGTAGCCGGTCGGCTTTCCGCGTCCTTTCCATCGTCGTAGGGGGAGTAAGCCTTCTGTTTCTATTGACTGTTTTACGAGGAGAGCCGGCCGTAGCCCTCGTCGTTGGGGACACAGCTCTGTTCCTGGTTCCCGCCCTTTTTTTCGGCCGAGTGCGGGTATTCGTTCCTCAGCTTATCAACCAGAAGCTCGTGTGTTTCCAGGCTTTACTGAAAGAACCCGTCCCCGAAGGCTTTCTTCTTACCCCTTATTTACGCTTCGACAAGGATGAGGAGGGAAGGGATGTCCCGGAAGATCTCCGGTTTTTATTGGAGAAGAAGCGGAAAAATGATGATCTGGTTGGTGTGCAGTTTCAGATTACAATCAACAAGGGTCCGAATGGCTCTGTCCCCTATATGTATTCCGTTGTCCTGACCCGTGGCCGGAAAGGTCAGGTATACAAAACACTACGAGGTGTTGCGGTCCGTGGCTTCGAAGTGGAGGAAGGCGGCGATGAGGAATACGGAACCGTGGTGATACGCCAGAGAACGTCCGGAGGAGGGTATCAAACGACGCCCGAGCAATGCCGGCGGCTTTTTGAGGTTATCATGGAAATATTACATGCAAGGCGCTTCTGATACTACGGGAGGAGCCATTCATGAATGGGCAGCGAAGGAGTAGCATTCGTACGGGAATCCGGGTATCGATAGTCCTTAAGAAAGACCAGCGGACGGGAACGCGAACCGAGGGAATTGTCCAGGACATCCTTACCAACTCGCCGACCCACCCTCACGGAATTAAGGTGCGCTTGGAATCGGGACAGGTGGGAAGGGTTCAAGAAATACTTGGATAATTAAAGGCATCACCATCCTTCAAGCAGAAGCGCCGTATGCTCCGGAAATACCAAGGCGGCGTATTCTGTGAGACTGCAGGTTTCTTTTAACCCATGACGGTTATGCCAGAGTCCTCCGTATCGCCAGTCCCTCGGATCATGCGTTTGGTTCGCCTTCAAGGGATTATTATCGATGTACGCAAACACAAAGAGGAATTCGCGAAAGTTTTCCATGATTCTGGAGAAAAACCGGGATCCCCAAACATGCCCCGTATACCCGTGGATGCGGTTGTACACCATGGCGAAAACACTCAGGATCCATTGCAAGATGCGGGACAGGGATTCTCCGGTAGATGGACGGATCAGGAGGTGAAAATGATTCCCCATCAAACAGAAGTTTTCGATGCGGAATTTGTAGCGTTTTCCTGCCCGAGTCAGAACCTGCAGGAAAAGCTCTTTCATTCCCCCTTCGTCGAGGATCATCTCTTTGCGGTTCGTCCGGGCGGTTACATGATAGAGCGCCCCGTTTTTCAACTGCCTTGGTTTTCTCATGATTGTTATTCGTATCAAAGTGAAACATATACTTGCTTCAATAAATGTAAAAAAAAACTACATCAACATCAGCTCTGTCCCCGTTTATTGTCCCCGTTTATTGCCAGTCCCAGATTATTATCATCTATAAAAGCTCTGTCCCTGATTGTTTGCGATCATTTATGTTTCCAGGCGCCGCGCTGGATTGGAATGGGCCTACCCAATTCGTAAATCATTCCCTCTCCCCCAATAGCTCCTTGATCTCCCGGATGTCGTGGACCAGTTTCGTGCGATCCAGGTTCTGGAAACGGCGGGGCACCATCTCCTTGCTCGTGCATTCCAGTACGGCCACCAGGTTTTGAAGCTCGATCTCGTGGGGGTATGCGGGAGGCACGAAGTCGGCCAGGATGTCCTCCATGTCCTCCCGGGTGACGAAGGAACGGTTCTCCATGGCGGCCCGAAACTTTGCGCGTATCAGGACGGCCTCTAGATCGGCGCCTGAAAACTCGTACTTGAACCGCTTCAGGAGGTCACCGATGGGGAATTTCCGGATGGACAGGCCCAGTTTCCGCACGAGGGTGTCGAATAGGGCTTCCTTCTCGGAGTCCGTCTCGGGGTAGAAGAGGGCCAGATGCTCCTCGGCGCGGCCCTGGCGCTTCAAGTCGATGGGAAGCAGGTCCGGCCGGCAGGTGATGAGAAACCAGATGATTCGTCCCCGGTACTCCGTGTTACCCATGAATGAGGCTATTTGCGCGAAGATGCGGTTGGAGGTGCCCGAATCTCCCTCCTGGTTGCGGTCCCCGAGGAAGGCGTCCGCCTCGTCGATCAATACGGCGACGGGGGCCATGGCTTTTAGAATGTTTAGAACCTTTTCCAGGTTCGATTCCGTTACTCCCTGCCACTTGGATCGGAAGTTGCGAAATTTGACCATGGGGATGCCGATTTCCCCCGCGAAGGCCGTGACCATGAAGCTTTTGCCGGTGCCCACGGGACCGGCGATCAGGTAGCCCATGGGAAGGACGTCCAGCCGACCCTGCTTGAGAGCCCGGGAAGCGCTCTTGAAACGACGCTTGACGAAGTCGTGGCCCGAAACGAAGGACAGATCGTGCTCGGTTTCCAGGAATTCCAGGAGCCCGGAGGCCTCGTTCTCGATGATTTCCTTCTTTTTCTGCTTCAGGTACTCCATGGAAATGGGGCTGTCCTCCTGGTAGGATTCAGCGGCTAGGCGATTCAGGTTCATGAGGTTCAGCCCCGAGGTGATGACGCCGACCTCGCGGGGCGTGAGCCCCCGGTCCAGGAGCAGGGTATTCCTGCGCTCCAGGAATTCCAGGAAGCTTATCCGCACGGATTCGTCCGGTATAGGTATCTGAACCTTCACGGTGGTGGGGGAGGCGACGATACGGGGATTGATGTCCGTGAGGTTCTCCGTGAGGAGGACCACGGAGACATCCCCCCGCGTGAAGACGGGGTCATGGGACCAGCGGTTCAGGGTTACGAAGCAATAGCGGTCCTCGTCCGAGAGGCGGGCCACGTCGCTGGCGGGAAGAAAAGTCTCCGCGTAATCCGTAATGAGGACTATGCGCTTTTTCTTGGGGATGTTGAGAAGGAAGTACTCCTCAAGGTACTTGAAGGCCAGAAGGGGGTCCGGAGAGATCAGGTCTTCCTTGGAAACATCGGGATGGATCTCCGCGTGTGCCGCCAGGTAGGCCTTCATCATTTCCGGGGTGCAGAAGGTCACGCCGCTGGAACGGTCCCAAAAGGCGATGATGTCCCGGTTTCCGAAGAGGACCTCGGAGACGTAATCCTGGATCTTGACGAAGATGAACTCCCCCTCGTTCATCTTGTGAGGAAGGAAGTCCCGGATGTTCCCGTGGATGATATAGAGGTTGGCCGTCTTGGACAGGTACTTGTAGGAAAGCTCTTGAGCCCATGCGGGCAGGATCTTAATGAACGGCAGGTTCTTCAGGATGAGCTGGTCCTTCATGGGGACAGTATACCGTCAACGGAGGAAGGGTGTCAGGTATACCGCCTGGATGCCCTGGGTTCGTTTCATGATTTCGAGTCGACCTGTTGAGTCCGCCGCTTTGACTTTTCCCCGGGACGGTGCGAAAATTCTTCCGCCAACCAAGGAGGTTCGCATGGCCGAAAAGCATGAGGACCCGCGGAGCAAGGCCGCTCCCCGCGCCTGGATTGCGGCCGCCAACATGGGCCTGGGGCATAAGCGCGCGGTCCATCCCCTGGCCTTCCTGGCGGAGGGAGGGATAATAATAGCCAACGATCCGGACTTCGCGGACCCGGAGGAATTGAAGCTCTGGGACCGCCTCCTCGGAATCTACGAACGAATATCCCGGCTCCGGAGTCTACCCCTTGCGGGCCGTGCGATCTTCGGGGTCCTGGACTATTTCCAGCGCATACGCCCGCCCTATCCGAGGGTGGACCTCTCGGCCCCCACCCTGCAGACCCGTTTCGTCGACCGCATGCTGAAAAAGGGATTATGCTCCACCCTTCTACGGAAGATACGGGATAAGCCCCTTCCCCTGGTCACGTCCTTCTACCAGACCGCCGTGGCGGCGGACCGGGCGGGTTGGGGCCGTATCTACTGCATCATCTGCGACGCGGACATCAACCGGGTATGGGTTTCCTCTAGCCCACGGGATTCCCGGATCGAGTACCTGGTGCCCTGCGGACAGGCCATGCGCAGGCTCCGGCAGTACGGCGTCCCGGACGAACGTATCTGGATGACCGGCTTCCCCCTCCCCCTAGGGCTCACGGGCGACGAAAGCCTGGATGTCCTCCGGCGGGATCTCGGGCGGCGCTTGAGGCGGCTGGATCCCGAGAACCGCTTTCGCCCCCTCCATGGACGCAACGTGGAGCACTTCCTGGGCCCGGAAAACTACCTCTCCGGCCGAGATCCCGGGCCGGTCACAATCACCTTCGCTGTGGGCGGTGCGGGCGCGCAAAAGGAGATCGGGGCGGCCGCGCTGGAGAGTCTGGGGCCTGCGATTCTATCCGGCCGGTTCGCATTGAACTTGGTCTGCGGAGTGCGGAGGGAGGTGAAGGAGTACTTCGAGGAGGCCCTACGGCGCGTCCTGCCGAACTCTTCGGGCGTACGGCTTGTGTACGGCTCTACGGATGCCGAGTATTTCACGGCCTT
>CAYTYG010000076.1:8328-11566 GCA_964441515.1 uncultured Treponema sp. | reverse complement strand
TCCCTCCGGCCCGCTAAGGCTGAACGTCCCCCGCGTCCGGGTCCTGCGTCCCGATGTCCTCCGCGTCCGGATCCTGCGGCAGGGGGCCGAGGCCGTGACGCAGCCGCCTATTCCCGTCGGAGTACCAGTCCACCTTCCGGGTAGCCGCCATGGTGAAGGCCACGACGCAGAACAATCCTATCGAGCCTATGAGCAGGGCGTAATCCTCGGAGGAAAGGGCGCAGTAAAGGTACCCGTACTGAAGGACGAAGGCGGCCAGGACCAGGAGGGCCGAGCGCTTCCGGGGCAGGAAGGCGCTGACGTAAAAGGCGGTGACCAGGCTGACCGCGGCCGCGGAGGCCAGGTAGGCGGCCGGGAAAGGGATATGCTCGGCCAGGGCCAGGAGAAGGAGGTAGAAGAGGCAGTTCGCCAGGCCCACGAGGATGTACTGGACGACGTGGAGCCGCCTGCGGGCCAGGACCTCGAAGAGGAAGAGGGCCGCGAAGGGTATGAACAGGAAGATGACGGCGTAGCGAAGGGCGCGGTGTATCTGGCGGTAGACGTCCGTGGGCTGGAGGAATTCCACCCCGAAATCCGCCCCCCGCGACGCCTCCCCGTTGAATTCATCGACGTCCAGGACCCGGGGGATGGGGCGGGAAGCCTCGTCCACGAACCACCGGGCCTGGAACCCCGATGCGCCTAGCTCCCGGGATTCCGGCAGGCGATACCCCGAGAAGGAGGGGCTTGCCCAGTCGCAGGAGAGCCGGATCGTGTTCGCGTCCGCCAGGGGCCGGAAGAAGACGCTTTCGGCCCCGCTCAGCCGCAGTTCCAGCCGGGCCGCGAAGCGGCCGGATCCGTAGGCGGAGTCCGCGGCCATGGGCGCCGGGGCCGAGACGGACCGCTCCGCCAGGGCTATGGTCGGCGTTCCGGAACGCAAAACCCTTCGCGTTCCGTCCGGAAGGACCAGCGCCGGGCTCTCCCGCAGGGCGCGGGGGTCGTCGTAGGCGTAGTGTATCCGGGCCGAGTCCCAGGCCGCCCGGGCGCCGGCTATCCCGGTTTCGGAAGGGTTGAACGCGAACTCCAGGTCCATCGAGAAGTCGCTCTGGTGAACCGGCACGGAGTGGATGCCCCGCTTGCGCAGCTCCGTCCGGGAATTCCCCTCCAGGGTCATGGCTTGGGGGAACACGCAGAATACCTCCCGGCGGGTGCGTATCGTCGTCTCGCCCTTGGAGTTCGTCTCCCGGACGTCGTACCGTACGGGAACGGTGAGGTAGGGCGTGGACACCCTCGTGGCGCCTCCCGCCTTGGAGGAGATGTCTCCGACGGCCTCGGCCCGGTAGCGTTCGCGCTCGGAACGGACCTCCCGTATCATGCCGACGGGTATGAGGAAGAGAAGGATCAAAAACCCTATCAGGCCGGCCTTGAGTCCCGACTGGAGGGCGTGGGACATTCCGGATCGTGCTTTCATGGTGGACTCCTTGCCCGGAATCCTATCCTCGGAATGCGGCGGAAATATGGCGGAAGGGGGTCTTTATCGAGGCTTCTATCCGGGGGCCCGGGGCAGGTCCAGGGTGAAGCGGGCTCCGCCGCCGGGGCGGTTCGCGGCCCGGATGGAGCCGCCCGCCCGGATCGCGATGCCCCGGGCTATCGCCAGGCCGAGCCCGCAATGTCCGTCGGCCCTTCGAGGCGGGGGAAGGAGGCCGCTCCCGGGGGGGGATTCGATCCCCGACGGCGGCGGGCCGGGGCGGAAGGTGAAGAACCGGCGGAAAACCAATTCGAGGTGCTCCGGGGGTATCCCGGGGCCCCGGTCCAGGACGGATACGCACAGACCGGAGTCACCGTCCGTTCGCGCGATCCGAATCTCCACGCCGCCGCCTTCGGGGCTGAAGGAGACCGCGTTATCCAGCAGGGCTCCCAGGGCGATGGCCAGGCGCCCGGGGTCCACGGCCGCCCGGAGAGCCTCGCCGTCCGGCTCGATTATCGTCCGGACAAGGACGCCCCGGCTCCGGGCCGTTTCGGAGGCCTGGGCCCGTTCCGCACAGCCCCGGGCGCACTCCGGGACGTCGGCCGCCTCCTCCCCGGCCTCCTCGCTCTCGATGCGCGAGAGCTCCCGGAGGCCCTCCACGACGCGGTTCGCCCGCTCCACGTCCCCTTCGATTCGAGCGGCCAGCTCGGCTGTTTCCCGGGTATCGGCCCCCTCCAGGAGCTCCGCCGCGGCCCGTATGGAGGCCAGGGGATTGCGGATCTCGTGGGCCAGGTCCGCGGCGAAGGACTCGGACCACGAGAGGCGCTCGCCCAGCCGGGAGGAGAACTCCCGGAGGGCCCCGGCCAGGTCCCCGATCTCGTCGGAGACCCTGCCCGGCTCGAAGTGCCCCTCGGAAAGGCCCCGGAGGCTCAGCGCGGAGCGGGCCTGGGATCCCAGCCGCCTCAGGGGCCGGGATATCGTGAGCCAGAACAGGAAGCTGAGGGCCGAGGCCACCGCCAGGCTGGCCAGGAATATCTTCCCGGCCTCCAGCCGGAGGCCGTAGATGCTTGCAAGGATGCGGTAGGTGGACTGGGAGGCGAGGACCGCTCCCCGTACCGCGCCGGAGGGGTCCCGTACGGGAAGGGCGCTGTACAGGGTCACCGAGACCTGGCCCCCCGCGGATATGCGCGTCGCCGCGCCGTAGCGCCCCTCCAGGGCCGCCCGGATTTCCGAGCCCTCCAGAAAATTCCTGCCCCCGGTGTAGAAGTCCGCGGAGGCCAGCGCCTCCGCCGGGGGCGCCAGGTAGCGCCTCCAGGCCCGCACGGGGGCGGATAGGAGCCGGTAGATCCAGCTGGCCTCCGCGGGCTTCCCAGCCTCCCCGGCGGGCTCCGCCTCCCGGAGGTAAGGCGTAGCAACCCTGTCCGGGTGCGCGTCCGGCGCGTCGCCCAGGCTGGTGTCCGCGAGCAGTACGCCCGAGGAGTCCAGGACCCTCAGCCTTGCCGTATGCCGCCGCTCCAGGGCCCCGAGGACGTATGCCGCCCGCCCCGGGCCGAGCTCCCCGTCTCCCAGCCAAGCGGCCAGGACGCGGCCCTGCTGGACGAGGGAGTCCTCCAGGGCCGAAAGCAGGCTTTTCTCGTAGGTGTCCAGGGAGAGGAAGCTCGCGACGGGCATGAAGACGAGCAGGGCGTTGAGGCCCAGGATGCGGGCGAAGATCGGGATCCGGGGATTCTTCATGGGCGCAGCCGGTATCCCAGGCCGTAGACCGTCTCCAGGAAACCCTCGTCCGCCCCCGCC
>CAYTYG010000076.1:0-8318 GCA_964441515.1 uncultured Treponema sp. | reverse complement strand
GATCGCCGCCGGCCTCGGAGATCTTTCGCCGCAGGCGCTTCACGTGGCAGTCGACGACGCGGTCGGAGAAGTAGGTCTCGTGGGGGTAGGCGAAGGCCGCGATGGCGTCCCGGGTGCGGGCGGCCCCCGGGCGTTCGGCCAGGCAGTCCAGGATGCGGAACTCCGTCACCGTCAGCTCCAGTTCCCGCCCGGCCCAGAAGGCCCGGAATCCGTCCCGGTCCAGGGCCAGGTCCCCCGCCGTCCGATCCGCCCCGGGCTTTCCCGGGGCCGGGCCGGCTCCCGTCTCCGCCGGGGTGCCCGATCGGAGCTCGCTTCTCCGGAGGACGGCGCGCACCCGGGCGGTGAGCTCCCGGAGGGAGAAAGGCTTGGGAAGGTAGTCGTCCGCCCCGAGCTCCAGGCCCAGGACCCGGTCCAGCTCCTCGTCCCGGGAGGTCAGGAAGATGACGGGCAGGGGATCGCCGGAGGCCCTCAGTTCCCGCAGGAGCCCCAGGCCGTCCAGGCGGGGCATGGAGATGTCCAGCACGAGGAGGTCCGGCCGGCCGGCGGGGGAGCGTACGGCCTCCAGGGCTTCCCGGCCGTCCCGGGCTTCCCGGACCCGGAATCCGCCGCGCAAAAGGGCGGCGCGCACCGAGGCGCGGAGGTTCTCGTCGTCGTCCGCCACGAGGATGGCGGGCCCTTGGGTCGGCGTGTCCGTCATGCGGGTTCAGGATACGCCGCGGAAGGCCGCGCCGCAAGGCGGAAAAAAGCGCCTTGCGCCCCCGGAATTTCGATTGTATACTTCCTTGTCGGATCTACTCGTATCCGGCTTACTGCTTGGTTTGCTTGGGTGCCCCCCGGCATCGTCCGTAAACAAAGCTCGGTAAACGGCCCAAGGCCGCGAAGCTGGCTTATGTTTCCGGAGGATGCAATGTTTCCATCGATTCCCGCCTTTGTCCGCACTTGCTTCCCCCGACATCCCCGGAAGACTCCCCGCCAGCCGCCAGAAAACTCTCCCGCCCGCCCGCAGGGCGGCCGCCCGGCCCGCGGACCGGAGAAAGGAGGTGCCCGTACAACCTAGGCCGCCGCGCCCGCGCGTATGCGCGCGGGGAAACGCCGGATCGAGGCGAGGCGGCCCTCGCGGAGGAAAGCCGGCGCAAGGAGCTTAAGGAATGCGAATCACGGAGCTACGGATGGGGCGGATTACCGTGCCCCTAAAGACGCCTTTCCGGACCGCCCTCCGCAGCGTGGAGAGCGTGGAGGACGTCGTGGTCGAGGTTCGGACGGATACCGGGGAGACCGGCTACGGGGAGGCCCCGCCCACGGGGGTGATCACGGGGGATACGGCGGGGGCCATACTCGGGGCGATACGGGACCATATCTCACGGGCGATAGTCGGCATGGACGTGGAGAACCTGGAGGAGGTCCTGTCCCGGGTGGAGTCCTCGGTGGTCCGCAACACGAGCGCGAAGGCCGCGGTCGACATGGCCGTCTACGACCTCTTCGGCAGGCTCTTGGGGGCACCGCTGTACAGGCTCTTCGGGGGCTGCCGCCGGGAACTCGTCACGGACATCACGATCAGCGCCAACGACCCGGAAAGGATGGCCGAGGACAGCGCCCGGGCCGTCTCGCTCGGGTACAGGACCCTGAAGGTGAAGCTCGGAAAGGACCCGGCCCGGGACATCGAGCGCATACGGCGCATACGCGAACGGATAGGCTACGGGACGGACATCCGCGTGGACGCCAACCAGGGCTGGAAGCCCCGGGAGGCCGTGCGCCTGGTCCGCAGGATGGAGGACGAGGGCTTAGCGCTGGAGATGGTGGAGCAGCCCGTCGCGGCCCAGGACATCGAGGGGCTCAAGCACGTCACGGACAACGTGTCGGTGCCGATCGCCGCCGACGAGAGCGTCTTCTCCCCCCGGGACGCCCTGCGGGTCATGGAGAGCCGGGCGGCGGACATCGTCAACATCAAGCTCATGAAGACCGGCGGGCTGCGGAACGCGCTCCGGATTTGCTCCCTGGCCGAGGTCCACGGCCTGGAGTGCATGGTAGGCTGCATGCTGGAGGCCAAGATCAGCGTGACCGCCGCGGCGCACCTTGCGGCGGGCAAGAAGGTGGTCACGAAGGTGGACCTGGACGGCCCCGCGCTCTGCCGGGAGGACCCCGTCGAGGGCGGCGCCGTGTTCGAGGAGTCCTCGATACGCCTCACGGACGCCCCGGGGCTCGGCATCACGGGGGTGCGGGGGCTGCGCCGGGAAACCTAAAAGGAAGGGGCGCGAAGCCGCCCGACGGACGGCGCCGGACGCGCCGTCCGCAAGCCGTCGATCGACGAAAGGAGAGACCCTATGATCTTCAACATTTCTCCCTTGTTCGCCTTGATACCCTTGGTCCTGTATATCGTGCTGGCGTTCCGGGATATCAACCCCATCCTGAACGTCCTGGTCTGCGTAATTCTGAGCGCGGTCATCACGAAGCACCCGCTCCTGAGCCTGGGCGGGGTGATAGCGGATTCCCTCGGATCCTTCCTCACCATGATCGGCTTCATCATCCTGATGGGGGCCGCCCTGGGGGCCGTGCTCAAGAAGACGGGGGTGGCCGAGAACATCGTCCTGACCATGATGAAGAGGATAGGGATAGACACGACCCGGAAGGCGATCCTGGCCACCATGGCCTCGTCCGTGATCCTGGTGTCCCTACTGGGCACCCTGGCCGGCGCCAACGCCATCCTGGCCCCCATCGTGATCCCCCTCGTGGCGGTTATAGGGATCACCCCCTCCACCCTGGCGGCGGTTTTTCACGGGGCCGGGGCCACGGGGCTTTTCATAGGGCCTTTCTCTCCCCAGGTGATAACCCTCCTGGGCCTCACGGGCCTGAGCTACGGGCAGTATCTCCTGGGCGCGGGGCTCCCCGTGACCATCGTCTGCTGGGTCGTGACCTATTTCATGGCCCTGAGGATCCAGAAGAAGACCGACGGGGTCTACGCGTACGAGATGGTGGAGAAGGCCAACCTCGATTACGCGCCCTCCCCAAGGACGAAGCGGGCGACCGCCGCGTTCTTCGTGGTCCTCGTGGCCCTGGTGGGCTACGGGATGATCGAGAGCCGCGGCTCATCGTACTCCATCGTCGTCATGATAAGCTCCGCGGTGGTGACGGGGCTCTTCGGGGGCCTCAAGCTCAACGAGCTCTTCGAGACCCTGGTGGAGGGCGCGTCCCGCTACGTGTGGCTCTTCATCATGTTCGTCCTGTTTACGCCGTTCATCACCTTCGTGGACGAGGCCGGGGCGTTCAAGGCCCTGGTGGAGCTGCTGCAGCCCCTGATGAAGTCCCAGAGCAAGGTGCTCTTCACCCTCGTGTCCTCCCTGACCGGGATATTCGGGGTGGGAGGGGCCGCGGTGGCCCAGTCCGTGGTGATGGACAAGATGTTCAAGGACCTGGTCCAGGGCCTGCAGATATCCTCCCTGCTCTGGGCGGCCATCGTCCTGGTGGGATCCCAGATCACCTCCTTCGCCTATCCCGAGGCGGACATGCTGGGGCAGATGGGGCTGGCCCGGTCCAAGGACATCAAGAACATGGTCAAGTTCGGCCTCACGATCACCGGCAGCACCGTCGCCCTGATCGTCGTGCTGTCCCTGTTCCTGTAGCCGTGGAAGTCCGGGCGCGCGGGGGTATTCCCGGAATGCCTCCGCGCGCGGAAATCCGGGAGGCCCGGGACCGCGTTCCCCGGGCTCCCCATCCGCAAGCGAGGTAAGCCATGGAGCTGCGAGATTCGATCCTGTCCGTCCTGGCCCGGTCCGAGGGCGACGTAGGCGTCGCCGTGGAGAACCTGAAGACCGGGGAGACGGTCTTCGTAAACGAGGGCATGGTGTTCCCCTCCGCCAGCACGATAAAGCTGGTCGTCCTGTCCCAGCTGATGAAGGAAACCGAGGAAGGCCGCCGCCGGCTCCAGGACGTCCTGGAGCTCCGGGACGAGGCCAAGGTGGGGGGGGACGGCATCCTGAAGGAGCTGGACGCGGGGCACCGGTTCACCCTTAGGGAGCTGGCCGCGCTCATGATCGTGCTGAGCGACAACACGGCCGCGAACATCCTGATCGACCTGATGGGGATGGAGGCCGTAAACCGCCGGGCCGCCGAGATGGACCTGGGACGGACAAGGCTTCAGAGGAGGATGATGGACGCCGAGGCCCGGAAGGCGGGCCGGGAAAACTTTACCAGCGCGGCGGACATGCACCGTTTCCTCAAGGCGACCTACGAGGGCCGCAACGTGTCCCCCGACAAGAGCGCGCGGATGCTCGAGATCCTGAAGCGGCAGCAGGTGACGGGGCGGCTGGACCTCTACCTCCCCCTGGACGACGAGGGCATAGTCCTTGCCCACAAGACCGGGGACCTGGAAAGGCTGGAGCACGACGTGGGCATTGTGTACCTGCGGAAGTGCGAGTACATTGTATGCGTCCTCACCAAGGAGACGAAGACGAACAAGGACGGCCGGGAGATCATAGGGTCTATATCCCGGGCCGTGTACGACGCCTATAAATGAGAGGCCGCGCGCCCGGGGGATAGGCAGGATGTACGACGAATCGACCGTCTATATCGTCGGCAACGCGAAGACCAACAGCGACAACTCCATCATGGCCGTCTACAAGGGGTTCTACATCGGTTTCGTCGTGCAGCCCTCCGACGGGCGCATCGTGGACGTGAGCTGTCTTTCCACCCTGAGGACGACGGACGAATTCGTCCGCTCCCTCTTCGTAGGCAAGACGATGCGCCTGGACAACACCGAGCTGGAGGGCGAGATACGCCGGCGCTACCGGGGCTCCTCCCAGAAGGCCATCATCGTGGCCTACAAGGACGCCGCGAAAACCCTGGAGGAGATCCGGAACCGGCTTTCCACGAAACGCCGCCCCTCCGCCGGGGCGCGGGGGCTGGACCCCTGAGAAGGGCGGCCGGAATCCCTATCCGCCCTCGCCGACGATCCTCCCTATCCGCTCCCGGCCCTCGCTGATCCGCCAGCCGTCTCGGGAGTTGAAATAGAGGTACCAACGCCCGTCGGACGGTCGCAGGCGGCAGTCGCAGGCGTAGACGTGGGAAGCGGTCCAGCCCGGAGCCGGGGCTAGGAGCGGCTCCTTTCGGGCGGGAACCCAGGAAAGCCCGTCCTCCGACCGGAGGATAAAGAGGGCCGAGCGGGAGCGCCCCCCGGCGTCCTTGTATATCTTGTTCTGCAGCCCTATCCAACCGTCCTCCAGGGGGATGGCCTTGAGGGATCCCGCTCCCAGGACTCCGGGGGTGTCGTCCCCGGCGGGATCCAGGACGGGCCGGGGCTCCGGGACGAAGGGGCCTTCCGGGGCGGTTCCCCGGGCCAGCGCTATGTAGCGGGGCTCGCAGAACCCGCAGTCCTCGATCCAGGACAGGGAAGCGGAGTAGTAGAGCCTCCATTCGTCCCCGGGGCCCCGGACCAGGCAGGGATTGGAGACCGAGGAGCCCAGCCCCTCGTCCCGGGTCCAGTCCTGGTCCGGCTCCACCAGGGCGACGGCCTCGGACCAGCGCTCCAGGTCCGGGGAGTGCTGGAAGCAGATCTTCGACCTCCATCGCGGGTGCAGGGGCAGGGCCGTGAGGGGCAGGGCCAAGGGAGGGTAGGCCTCGTAGTAGAGCCCGTACCGGGGTCCCGGCTTCCCGGCGGGAGCTTCAGCCCCAACTCCCGTTTCCCCGGCTTCCCCAGGGCGTATCCTGCGGATGAAGGGGCGCATGGCGTTGTGCGCGACGATGCCCCGTTCGGTCCAGCCCCGCCCGTCCAGGGAGGAATAGCGGTGCACTCCCCAGGCCGAGTGGGCGTAGAGCTCCCAGGCGCCGCCGGGGCTTTCCTCGGGGAAGAGGAAGCTGGGATCGGCCACGATGGGCGAGAGCCTGGGCGGCTCGATGAGCGGCCCCTCGATCTCTCCCCAACGGAGGGACAGGAAACCGGATACCGTCATGGTTTTCAGTATAGTGCGGGCTTCCCGGGATTGGGATGCGAAAGAGTGCGAATGTTCAGATCTTTCCCAGCCCCAGATCCCCGCGGATCTTGTACATGGACCCGTCCCGCTCCACGGTGAGATTCCGGCCGGGGAAGTACTCGGGCAGGAACTCGACCAGGAGATCCCGGACTTCCAGCTCGATCGCGTCGAGCTTGGCCCGGGGCACCGCCTCGTCGGTAGCCAAAATGATTTCCACCAGGTATCCCCGGCCCAGGGCGCTTCCGTAGCCCGGGGTGAAGAAGACCCCCACGTTGAACAGGCCGTCCGCCTCCGGATTGGCGGTGGTTCCCCGTTTGGGACGATTTCGCCGCAGGGTCCAGTGACCGTGGTACTTGTCCTCCAGGATGTGGTCGATGCGGTCGAACATCGCCTTCATCGACCTATCCCATTCGGTCGTCTTGGGGTGGAACATAGGTCCCTCGATTGTGTCACGGAAGGGAATGAGGGGGCAAGGGCGTCGGCTTCCGTGTTCACCGTGCTATGCGGAAGATGCAGTACCGGCTCTGCGTCGATATGCGGGATCCGGGATGGAAGGCGCGCCTTACCAGCCCGGGAACCGCGTCCCCCAGGCCGGCCTGCCGCCGGAGGCCAGGGTCTCCTCGACGCGGTCCAGGATCTTCTCGATGTAGTAGTCCTGGGAGGGGCCCGGCTCGTGGCCGGAGGGGACGATGATCCCTTCGTCCAGGCGGGCCTCGAAATCCTTCACGACGTACAGGACCCCGTATTCCCCGGCCTCCTCCGCCTTCTTGGCCTCGGCGTTTAGCCGGTCGGCGTAGGCCCGGGCGCCCTCCCCGGAGTCGAAGACGGCGCCCTGGAAGTACTGGAAAAGCTTGTCCCCCAGGAGGGTGTCGTACTGGTCCTCCTCCAGGACGAACCAGAACCGGGACTTTTTTTCCGGGGCGGCTCCGAGGCGCTCGGCCAACCGGGGAAACCGGGATGCCGGGAGGGGAAGGAGGGGTTCCTCGGCGTCTTTCCATCTCATAAGGGGGAGTATAGAGCACCCGGGCGCGGAAAACTAACTGGGTGCCGAAAATTAGCGCGGGCGTCTTTCCCGCCTCCCTCTTGAGCGGTATTTTAGGTCCCGGGCGGTCCGCGCCCCCGCGCGGGTAGGGCATCCCGGACGGAGGAATCCAAGGACGTACGGCGGCCGCGACAATCGATGGCGACAGCTTCGCAGAACGGCGCGGGAGGGAGGGGCTTCCATGGAGAGAAAGGACAAGGTTCTCGGGACGGGGGCGGCGGTGGGCTTCATCGTGCTCTTCGGCGTGGTGAGCCTCTTCGCGGACATGAACTACGAGGGCGGGCGGAGCGTGGTGGGCCAGTACATCAAGCTCCTGGGCACCAGCGCCTTCGCCCTGGGAGTGGCCGCCGGGTTCGGCGAGTTCATAGGCTACGCCCTGCGCCTGGTGTCCGGGACGATCGCCGACAAGACCCGCCGCTACTGGGCGCTCATCATCGCGGGGTACGTCGTGGGGCTCTCCGCCCTTCCGATGATGGCCTTCGTGCGGGGCTGGAAGCTGGCCGTGGTCTTCCTCTTCCTGGAGCGGGTGGGAAAGGCCATACGCAAGCCCGCCGCGGATGCGGTTCTGTCCTTCGCGGCCAAGCGCACGGGCAGCGGTTTCGGGTTCGGGCTCCACGAGGCCATGGACCAGATCGGGGCGTTCCTGGGGCCTACGCTTTTTTCCCTGCTCCTGTTCGCGGGCCCGGACGCGGCCTCCCTGGCGGGGTACCGGAAAGGGCTTCTCCTGCTCTTCATCCCCGCGGGAACCGCGGTGGCCGTTACGATCGCGGCGCGCTTCCTCTTCCCCCATCCCGAGCTCTTCGAGATGAAGCGCGTCGCCCCGGAGATCGGGACGAAGGGCTTTTCCCGGACCTATTGGATCCTGGTCCTGTCGGCGGGGCTTCTGGCCATGGGCATCACGGATTTCCCGCTCATCGGGCTTCACCTCAAGAACGCGGGAACCTTCACGGAGGAGGCGATACCCCTCCTGTACGCCGGGGCCATGGCCGTGGACGCGGCGGCGGCCATCGTCTTCGGAAGGCTCTACGACCGCTTCGGGCTCAAGGTCCTGGCGGGGCTCTTCCTGGTGGAGCTCTTCACCGCCCCCCTGGTGTTCCTGGGGGGATTCGGGGCGATCCTGTTCGGCATGGCCCTGTGGGGCGTGTCCACGGGAACCCAGGAGTCCATCCTGAAGGCGGCCATAGGCGACCGGGTCCCCGAGGACCGGAGAGCCCGGGCCTACGGACTGTTCAATACGATTTTCGGTGCCTTCTGGTTCGCGGGGAGCGCCGTCATCGGGGTGCTCTACGACCGCTTCGGCCCGGTTCCCCTGG
>CAYTYG010000075.1:10851-11643 GCA_964441515.1 uncultured Treponema sp. | reverse complement strand
CGATTTCCATGGGCACGTCTCTTTACGGACAGCCCTACAAAGCGGCGATCATGGAATTGCCGGGGGAAATTTCCGATGTGTTTTCCAAGGTGACCACCGCTATCGTTGAAGCGACCGGGAATACGGTGGAGATCAAGATCGTCCCTCCGGCGCGTACTACCCTAATGGTCGAAAGGGGCGAGGTCGACTTCAGCCTCCCGATGCTCGCGTTGTCCGATCCCGAGAAGATTAAGGCCCTGGGCTACGATTATTCCGAAGCGGTTCTGTATAATCTAGCCTTCGTGCTCATCACCAACAAATCGAAGCCGATTTCCATTGCGGAGCTGAAGAACGGGAACCCCAAGGGATACAAGATAGAAGTGGACCTGACGCAAGTGGATTCCTGGGAATTCAAGGGAATACCCTCGACGGACTTTACCGCGAGTGTTCGGAGGGTCGCGGAGGGGAAAATCGATGGCTTTCTGCATTCACAGAGCACCCTGGATACCATCTTGAAAAACGCCCCTCCCGATATAAAAATTACGAATCTCAAGAGGCAGCTATACAAAGTCGTGGACAGTATTTTCCCGCTTCCAAAAGGCACTCGCGGCGGCAAAGTCGACAAGATGCTCCAATTGGGCATCAGCAAGCTCAGAAAGTCGGGCAAGTTCGAGCAGATCTTCCCGATTGAAAAAACCGACCGATATAATGATTGGCAGCCGTGATTCGGGATTATCCTTGACTGCTGAATCGGCGCCCTTTCGGGCGCCGATTTTCGTTCATTGCAGCAGTGGCAACTGCTCCGAGGCACTC
>CAYTYG010000075.1:1280-10841 GCA_964441515.1 uncultured Treponema sp. | reverse complement strand
TCTCGCCCCGGTTCGCTTCGTCGACCGAGGTCCTCCCCGTCTTGAAGAAGGAAATCGTATCGGTCAGGGCCGCGGCTTGGCTCTCGAGTTCGCCAGCCGTAGACGCTAGTTTATCCGAGGCTATCGCGTTCCTCTGAACGACGGTATCCACCTGCGTCACGCCCTTCGAAATCTGCTCCGCTCCCGTCGATTGCTCTTCCGATGCCGCCGCTATCTCCTGAATCAGCTCGGCGGTCTTCTGTATGTCGGGAACGAGCTCGTCGAGGCGCTTGCCGGCTTCGCCGGCGATCGTCAAGCTTTTCCGCGACAGGTCGTTGATCTCGCCCGCCGCGATGGCGGAGCGCTCGGCGAGCTTGCGAACTTCGCTCGCGACTACGGCGAAGCCCTTGCCCACCTCGCCGGCGCGGGCCGCCTCTATGGCCGCGTTCAGCGCGAGCAAGTTGGTCTGCCTCGATATCTCCTCTATTATCGATATTTTCGACGCGATTTCCTTCATGCTCGATACCGTCGCCCCGACGGCCTTCCCGGATTCGATGGCGTTTTGCGCCAAGCGCCTCGACAAGGCGTCCGCCTGCCTGGTGCTGTCCGTGTTCTGCCGTACCGTAGACGCCAATTCCTCGATCGAGGCCGACAATTCCTCGATGCTCGAGGCCTGCGTGCTCGAGCCGTCGGCGAGCTCCTTGGAGGTCTTCGCGAGCTCGGTCGAGCCGCTCGACATGCGAAGCGACGAGCCGGAGATCTCGGCCACGATCGATCCGAGCATCTTCCCTAGGCCGTGCATCGACTTGCCGAGGACTCCCAGTTCGTCGCGGCGCGTCAGGAGAGCCTGATCGGTATCGGCATCCAAATGCCCGGCGGACAGCCGGCCAACGAAATCCGAGAGCGAAGCGAGGGGGCGCGTCACGAGAGCGGAAAGCAAGGCCAGGATGAAGAAGCTCAAGATCACATCGACCAGGATTACCGTGATGGCCGTTTGGAGGATAAGATTGTCAAGGGTCGCCTGAAGGGCGCTATCGGTATACCAAATGACTACATCCCCGATGCGCGAATCGTCCTTGAGAATGGGAACGACTTCGCTCCCGAGGCCGGGGGGCAAGTCCTTCACGTCCGCGAGCTCGATCACCTCCGTCCCCTTCAGAAGGATGCCGGAGAAAATGGGACCATCGGTCTCCAGGTGTACGGATACAGCGATTATCGACCCGGCTACTATTTCCGTTTGTATTAGCGCGATGGTTCTGTCCTTGTTGACGTCCCAAACCGGCTGTACTAGGCTTCCCGACATCCTGGAGGCCGCCGCTTTTACCGAATTGCCAAGCGATACGGTTAAACTCTGCTTGTTCTGAAAGTATTGGAAGACGCCTTGCCCAACGAGGACCAGAGTCACGACGAGAACGCAATACAGAATAAATCGCCGTCCGAGTTTCATCCCCTTAGCCCCGGAGATTTTCATAGACCCTCCATAATTCAATCCCGCGATTCATTCCCTTTTTGTTGACCTGGAAGAGAATGAATCTACTACCATTAGTCTATTAGCTTTAACATCGATGTCAAATTCATAGGCTTTATCGGTCAACCCGGATTGGCGTCCGTAGGAGCGATAACTCTCGGAGATTAGGATGGAAACGGCTTACGCTTCCTTCGTTCTCTCTTGAGCCATGGATTCACTTTTTCTCTTGGGGATCCTCAAACCCGGGCGGCCAGGGCCATCCGGCGGACACCTTCTACGAGCCGCTCCTCGCGCTCCACCGAGAAATTCAGCCGCAGGTGGCGATCCGCCCCGGGGTCGGCGGGATCCGGGTAGCAGGGGCCGCCGGGATAGACGAGGACGCCCCGCTCGCGGCAGGCCCGGGCGAAGCGAAGCGCCCCGATCCCCGGCGGCAGACTCAGCCATGTGAAGAGCCCGCCCGCGGGGCGGCCCGCGGAAAAACCGGGCGGCAGGCCGGCAAGCGCCGCGAGAAGGGCGTCCCGCCGCCGGAGTCCGGCGCGGCGGGCCCGCCGGACGTAGTTGTCGTAGCCGCCGACCGTAACGATCCTGGCCAGGGCACGCTGCTCCAGGCTCGGAGCGGAGATGGAGACGGAGTATTTCAGGTCGACCAGGAGGCTGTAGGCCGGCCCGCGCGCGAAGAGGAAGCCGACGCGCAGCCCGGGCGCGAGCATCTTTGAGAAGGTTCCCGAGTAGACGACGGCCCCGGGCGCGGCGGCGGATACTAGGGCCGGCAGGTCGCGGCCCTCGAACCGAAGATCCCCGACGTAGTCGTCCTCGAGGATCGGGAAAGCGCCGCGCTCGGCAAGCCCCGTCAGGGCCGAACGGCGCTCTGGGGCCAGCCTCGCCCCGGAGGGATTCTGGAAGTTGGTCATCACATAGACGAGGCTCGGCTTTGTCTCGCCCAGAGTCCGCTCAAGGATGTCGACGCGCATCCCGCCCGAGTCGACGCGCACCCCGAGGACCGGGAGGCCGAGAGCCCGGAAGAGGTCGAGGGCCACCGTGTAGCTCGTCGACTCCACGATGACCGGCCCCCCCCGCCTATGGGCCAGGAGGCCGCAGAGGAGAAGCCCCTCCTGGGAGCCCGAAGTGACGAGGATCTCCCCGGGATCGGCCTCGATGCCCCGGCTCGAGGGCCCGGAGCGGCAGAGCCCTCGGAGGAAGAGGGCGATCTGGGCATACAACGGCTCCGGGGAGGATCGGTCGATCGGAATTCTCATTCCTGATGAAGTGGTCATAAGAAAATCAATGCAAACTGGGTATTTCTACAATACCAATACCTCGAAACCATGATCCCGATAAAGTTCGAGGAGGCAGGGATATGGCGGGAAACCGGAGTTCAACGCTGGGCGGAAAACGGACCTCCGGCGACTACGCGATCGGCTTGGCGGCGGCGGCGGCGCTCTCGCTGACGGGAATCTTGATCGCCCTCGTCTCGACGCGGCACGGCGTCCCGGCCCTCGTCATCGCCTTCTGGCGGGGTTTGTTCACCTCGGTTTCCATCGCGGCCGCCCTCGCAATCTGTTCGCCGCGGCGTCGCGTTCGTTTTGCCCGGCTACAGGAACGCGGGTTAGTCCTCCTTTTTGCCCACCCGGGCCGCCCGTATGGCGGCCAGCACCCGGGGAGGAGTCAGGGGAAGCTCGCGGACGCGCGCCCCGGTCGCGTTGTAGACCGCGTTGGCTATGGCAGCCAGGGGGGTATCGATTCCGATTTCTCCCACGGATTTCGCGCCGAAGGGGCCTGTCGGCTCGAAGCTCTCCGCCAGCTCAACCCGCATCCTTCCGACGTCCTCCCGGGACGGGATCTTGTACTGCAGGAGGCTGTTGGTGAGCATGCGCCCCTTCTTGTCGTACTGGACGTCCTCGTACAAAGCCATGCCTATGCCCTGCAGGAGGCCGCCCTCCACCTGTATGCGCGCCAGGTTCGTGTTGATGGGCGTGCCGCAGTCCACGACGGCTACGTAGTCCAAAACGTCCACCTTCCCGGTTTCGACGTCCACTTCCACCTCCGCGAATCCCGCCATATACGGAGGCGGCGACTTTTCGCCGGAATACGACCCGGAGGCCGTTAGGGTCTTCATCTTGGCGCCGTTATGGTACAGGGTGTCGAAGCTGAACTCCTTGAGCCCCACAATCGCCTTTCCGCCGGGGCCCGCGAACGTTTCGCCGTCGAACTCGATCTCCTCTACGGGAAGGCCGAACTTGTCCGCCACCGCCTCGCACATAACCCGCTTCAGATTCCGGGCCGCCCGGATCACGGCGTTTCCCGAGACGTAGGTCGTGCTGGAGGCGTAGGCGCCCACGTCGTACGGAGTCTGGTCGGTGTCGGAGGCGTAGACTACGATGTCTTCCGCCGGAACCCCCAGCTCTTCGGCGGCGATCTGGGCGAGGATCGTGTCGCTTCCGGTCCCGAGGTCCGTCGCGCCGATATGGAGCTTGAAGAATCCCCCGTCCTGGAGCTCCAGGGCCGCCGAGCCCATGTCGATGAGGGGAATCCCGGAACCCTGCATGGCTATGGCCATGCCTTTCGCCCGCACCTTGCCGGGCGCTGATTCGTAGGACAGGCGCTTGGGGTCCCAACCTATGAGTTCGCCGCCCCGCTTGACGCAGTAGTCGAGCTTGCAGCTCTGGACGATCATCTCCACGCCCTCTCCGCCCTCCCCCATGATCTTGAACACCTCGCTGGTCTGGCCTTCCGCGATCATGTTTTTCTCGCGCAGCTCGATGGAGTCCATGCCCAGCTTGCGGGCCAGCTCGTCCATGGCGGATTCCAGGGCGAAGTTGCCCTGTATGGCTCCGTACCCCCGATAGGCTCCCGCGGGGATTTTATTCGTATAGACGATATGGCCCCCGAATCGGACGGCCTCCACCTTGTTGTAAAGCGGCAGAGTCTTGGATCCCGCTACCATGAAAACCGTCAGGGCGTGTTCTCCGTAGGCTCCCGTATTGGAAAGCACCTGCATGTCGACGGCCTTGAGCAGTCCGTCCTTCCGCGCCCCCAGGCGCACGGTAAGCCTCATCTGGTGGCGGGAGAAGGAAGCCTCGAACACCTCTTTCCTAGTCATGACCACCTTGGCGGGCTTTCCCGTCTTGAGCGTGACCAAGGCGGCGTAGGGCTCCACGTGCACGTGCTGCTTGCCCCCGAACCCCCCGCCTATGCGCGGTTTTTGAACCCGTATGGAGCGCAGAGGCATGTCCAGCGCCTGGCCCAAAAGGCGGCGCGTGTGGAACGGGTTCTGGGTGGACGTCACCACGTTGAGCCTGCCGTGGAGGTCCAGATAGGTGAAGGCGGTATGGGGCTCCAAGGCTACGTGCGCCTGGGCCTGCGTATAATAAGTCGCCTCCATCGTGACGTCGCTCTCGGCCAAGGTTTTCTCCACATCGCCTATCTCCATCGCATAGGCCGCCGCGATGTTGCGCTTGGGCTCGAAGCCGATGGGGAACATGTCGTGGATCTCCGGCTCGGGGTGCAGGACGCAGGGATTGTCGATCGAGGTCTCGAAGTCGAGCACGGCGTCCAGGACCTGGTACTCCACGTGTACGGTTTCCGCGGCTTTACGGGCCGTCGCCTCGTCGACCGCCGCGACCACGGCCACCTCGTCCCCCACGTATCGGACGTACTCGTCCAGGATAAACTTGTCGTGGGGGCTCGGCTCGGGATGCCCCTGCCCGGCCCGGGTATACGGAATGCGCCGTATGTCCTTATGGGTGATCACGCAGGCCACCCCGGGCGTTTTCAGGGCCTCGGAGGCGTCCACGGAGAGTATTCGGGCGTGGGCGTGGGGGCTGCGGAGTATCACCGCGACCAGGGCGTCTCGGGGAGCGAGGTCGTCCGCGTACGCCGGACGGCCGGCCACAAGCCCCTTGCCGTCTATCTTCGCCCGGTTCGTCTTGACTTCACGGAAGGTTCTAGGCATGGGAGGCCTCCAGGTATTTCCTGACGGCCCTCAACTGGCCTTCATAGCCGCTGCAGCGGCAAAGGTTTCCCGCCAGATAGTGTTTTATCTCCTCTTCCCCGGGGTTTTTCAGCTCCCGTTTCATGGCAATCACGCTCAGGGCGAATCCGGGGGCGCAGAAACCGCACTGGTCCGCTCCCTCCGCGGCGAGGAATTCCGCGAAATCCGCGGCTTCCTTTTCCACCCCCCGGATGGTCGTAACGGCCCGGCCGTCCGCCCGGGCCGCCAACAGGGAGCAGGACAGCACGGGCGTCCCGTCCAAGAGGACCGTGCATACGCCGCAGGTCCCCGTATCGCAGCCTTTCTTGACTTCCGTATACCCCGCTTTGCGCAGCACGTCCGCCAAAAGGTCGCCGGGGTTTATCGAAAAGGTTTTTTTTAAGCCGTTTACGGTTGCCGTGATGTTCATGCTTCGACCTCCAGGATCGCGCGCCGAACCAATACGGCACAGACGCTTTTTCGGTAATCCGCTTCCCCCCGTATATCCCGGCCGAAGACTATCTCCTCGGCGGCGGCACGGGACGCCTCTTCGACGGTCCGACCGTCCGGACGCGGGTTCCGACCGAGGGACTTGGACGCATTCTGGGCTAGCAGGGCTGCGCCGGGCCGGGCTCCCACGGCTATTCTCCAAGCCCCGTTTCCGTACGCCGCCGCGACGTTCAGAATGGGCAGATCTGTCTTCGTGTTCCGTACCGACTGATAGGCTCCCCGCATAGGCGCCGGGCCCAGGACGATTTTTTCTATCAGCGCCGGCTCTCTTTCGCCTCCGGAGAGGAAGCTCTGGAAATCCAGCTCGCCGCCTTTGTATAGAGCCACTTGGGCGTTCATGGCCAGAAAGGCCGTATTCAGCTCGGAGAATCCATAACGCCCGGCGACGGTTCCCCCGACGGATATGATGTTCCGCATCTGCACGCCGACGATATTCTTGACGGAGTCCCGGAATATGCCGCCGAAGCGCTCCCGGAGCAGGCCGGAAGTCTCTATATCCCGCGCCGTTACCATGGCTCCTATCTCGATCCGGCCTTCCGCGTCCCGTATGTAGCGGAGATCCAGCGTGGAGAGGTCCACGGCGTATTCGACCTTTTTAGGGTTCATGCGGGACCATGCCCCGCCGCCCAACAGAAAGGCCTTTTTTTCTGTGAGGAACTCAAACGCCTCGTCCATGGTTTTGGGGCGTACGAGGTTTACGATTTCCATCCGGTCACCTCCCGAAACGGAGACACGGCCCGCGGGGCGGACTCGGCTTCCCGCAACGCCGGGCCCTCCTTACCCAAGCTCCTTACAACTATCGATTTTAAATAGATATGCTGACATTTCGCAAGCTGTTTTAAACTAAGGTAGTTGCTGATGGACTACGTATATAGTTTATCAGCAGCCTATTTAGGTATAGATCGGGGAGACGTAGAAAACCCGCGGCGCCGCGTTCGTTTTGCCCGGCTACAGGAACGCGGAGTAGTTATCCGCGAACAAGGCGGGCTGTCCCCCCGTGTGCCAGAACAGCACCGTGTCGCTTTTCCTGAAAAAACCCTTCCCGATCAAGTCCAAGAGCCCGGCGGCCGCCCTGCCCGTATATACCGGGTCCAGGAGGAGTCCTTCCCGCCGGGCGAAGAGTTGTATGGCCTCGCGCTCCGCGACCGTCATCACCCCGTACCCGGCCTTGCAGTACGCGTCCGTGGCGTTAATATCCCCGGGGCCGAACTCGATGCGGCCGCCCAAAAGCTCGGACGCCTCGGTCGCCAGGGACGACACCCGCTTCCCAAGCCATTCCTCGCTCTCGTCTATGCTCACGCCCAAGATCGCGCCGGGGTACTTCCATACGCGCTTGCCCAGCGTCATGCCGGCGTGGGTTCCGCCGGAGGACGTTCCGAACACGATCCAGTCGGGGCATACTCCGCCCGTCTCTCCGCGGGAGACTTGCGCCATGAGCTCCTCCAGGGCGAACGCGTACGCGACCGCCCCGGTGGGGCTCGATCCGCCGTAGGGCACCAGGTAAGGCTTCTGTCCCTTCGCGAGGGCGTCGTCGAAGGTCTGCCTCAAAACCCTGTCCCGGTCCGCCCGGTCCTGGACGTTGACAATCCGGGCGCCGAGCATTCGATCCATTAGATAATTGGCCGACGCCTTCTTAGGCTCCTCCCCCGTAAGCACCAGGGTGCACGCAAGCCCAAACCGGGCGGCGGCGGCGGCGGTCTGCCTGCAGTGGTTGGACTGCACCGCCCCCGCGGATATCAGCATATGGGCACCCTGTTCCAGGGCCTCGGCCACCAGGAACTCGAGCTTGCGCGTCTTGTTGCCGCCGAAAGCCAAGCCCGTCTGGTCGTCCCGCTTCACGAAAAGCCGGGGGCCGCCCAGGTGGGCGGACAGGTTTTTGAGCTCTTCGATGGGCGTGGGCAGATGGGCGAACTCCAGCCTGGCGGGCGTCTTCTTGGACATGGTACTTCCCCTTTCCGTATCAAGAGCTTTCCGTACGGAAACCCAGTATACCCCGTTTTAACCGCCTTTTAGAAAAAACCGATCTCTCAATCAAAGGGACAGAGCTCGATAGACTGGGGCGCCCAGGTTCGGGGACAGAGCTCGATAGACTGGGGCGCCCTATGGGCTGTTCCCGTACCGGGAGGTTATTCCCGCAGCGCCGCCAGCAGTTCGTCCAGGGAAACGCTCGCGATGGTCGTGGCCCTGTCGCTCATAGCGAAGGGAAGGACGAGATCGCCGCCATGGAGAAGGGCTCCGCAACTGTAAACGACGTTGGGAACATAGCCTTCCCTCTCGCTTCCCTCCGCGGAAAGCAGGGGCTCCCGCAGACGGCCAAGGACCTTCCGCGGATCCTTCAAGTCGAGCAGCGCAGCCCCGATGCAGTATTTTCGCATCGGGCCGACGCCGTGGGTAATGACCAACCAACCGGCTTCGGTTTCGATCGGAGATCCGCAGTTTCCGATCTTTACGGATTCCCAGACCTCCGAGGGGCGCAGCAGGATCGTCGTTTCGCTCCAACTGTGCGGGTCGTCGGAAAACATTATAAAAAGGTTTTCGTCGTCCTGTCTGGAGAGCATGGCAAAGCGGCCGTCGATCCGCCGGGGGAAAAGCGCCATGCCCTTGTTCCGCACGGCGGTGCCGTTGAGGGAGAGCACCCGAAAATGAAGAAAATCCAAAGTTTCTATGAGCTGCGGGGAAATATCCTGACCGTTATAGGCCGTGTAGGTGGCGTAATACAATGCCGATCCGTCCTTCTCGATGAACCGGACGAACCGGGCGTCCTCTATACCCTTGCTTTCGTTCGCCGTAACGGGAAAGATGGCCCGCTCGCTTATGTTGAACCTTGACGGAAAATCTATCGCGTACACGACCTTCTTTCTCTTGTACCGAGGATTCGGCGCGATACGGGCGGTATTGACGAACCGGGAGGCCGGGTCCAGCCGGATGTCTCCGTCGGGTCCGATCATGCCGGAGCGGAACTCAATGGAGGAGATGTGCCCTTCTCCGACGGCCCGCAGGCTAAGGATGAAACGCAATCCGCCTTCGGGTACGCCCGTCTGGTCGGGATGCGGAACGATGGATGGATTAAAAAGCGCGGCGGATTCCAGCGCGTACTCCCCGGAAAAGAGAGCGCCTATATAAAGCCTGCGCGAATGCGACAGGGGCGTTTGGGTGACAATGTGAGGCAGCACCCGCTCGTAATTTGCCAGCAAGGTCGGCTCGATATCGAGGTGGCGGGAACCGAATTCCTCGAGCAGAGCATCCAAGGAACGCACGGTCTCTTCCTCGCCCAAAGCCAGGGCCCGATCCAGGATGGCGGCCGTGTGTGTCGTGCTGGATGATATGAAGGGCCGAAGGATGACGCGCTCACTCTGGGGGAGCAGCGTTACAGGATGGCGGCGGAGGGTTATCCGCGTCATGCCGGATCCCGTGCTGAAAGGGCCATCGGGTGTTCGGCCAGCTTCATTTCAGCCAGGGAAAGATGGAAGGCCAATGTCGATTCCGCTCCCTGGTTCTCATTGATCCGGTCCGCGTGCAGACCGTCTGCGCAGCCCCCGCTGCCGGAGTCGTACAGGGCTAAACCGAGGTCGTTCCGGCCGAGAAACCACTCGAATGCACGCTTCGCAGCGCGGGACCACGCCTCGTCCTGGGG
>CAYTYG010000075.1:0-1270 GCA_964441515.1 uncultured Treponema sp. | reverse complement strand
AATGCTTCCAGGCACGCTGAAACCATGGCTTGCGCCTCCACGGGCTGCTGGTCGAAATCAGCGCGCATGCCGCCGCGCTCATAAAAACCGTCGCTGCCTATTGGACGGAAATTCCCTTCCCGTGTCTTCTGCAGGGAATCCAGCCAACCAAGGGATTTAAGTCCGATGTCCAAGGCTTCCGGATTTGGAATCGATTGTCCGCTGAGGATAAGGGCCTGGCAAAGACGAGCGTTGTCGTACGTGGCGGCCCGCTCAAACCAGGGCCAGTCCTCGGTAGCGCATTCCTTCCAAAGGCGGACCAGCTTTCCCGTCAACGCTCCGCGCGCGGCGGTCATGAAGGGATGGCGGGGATAACGGTTCAGGTATTCTTGAAGGCCCAGTAGAATGAACGCCCACGCGCGCGGCGAAGTGAAGGACTCCGTCACCGGAAGACCGCGTTCGAAAAGCAGCGCGGACAGCTTTCTGTGGCCCTCGTTGTGAGCGCGGGCCGCGCCGGTTCCCAAGGCCCACAGCGCCCGAGCGTGGCTGTCCTCGCTCCCCGATTCTTCCAGCCACGCTCGGGAGTGGCTCATGAAATTTCGGAAGCGGCCCGTATCGTGGTTCATAGCCGCGGAAAGGAACGCGAGGTAGCCTGACGCCAGTCTTTCAAGGCTCTCTTCCGGCGGATTCCCCCCCAGTTCATTCAAAAAGCAGCAGAGTATGAAGGCCCTCGCGTTGTCGTCCGTGCAGTAGCCTTCCTGGAAATTCGGTACGTTGAACAGGGCGTGTTGGAAAATGCCGGTACGGTCGCTCATGCGAACGATATGGTCGAGCCGAAGCGGAGGCAGCTCATACGGCCTTCCGGCCAGGGTCCATTGGGCGAAGGCTTGTCGGGAGACGATCCTGCGGTCGGCCATCGCATTACGGAAGGATTCCAGGTATCGCTGCGCGGCTGCGGGCCAAACCATATCCCGTCCGAGCCGGTAGGCCTTTCTTTGCGTCTTCCGTAGGCGGTCCGGATGGTCCAGGTAGCCGAAAACGCCCTCCGCGACGGCATGCGGATCGCGGAAGGGCACCAGGGTGCCGCGGCCCTCGGCGAGCATTTCCTTCGCGTGCCAATACGGGGTGGAAACCACGGCCTTTCCCGCGCCGAACACGTACGCGAGGGTACCCGAAGTGATCTGAGCCTCGTTGAGATACGGCGTAACATATATATCCGTCGCGCCTATGAACTCCTTCAGTTCATCAATCGACACGAAACGATTATAAAAAATGACGTGATCCTTGACCC
>CAYTYG010000074.1:9720-11704 GCA_964441515.1 uncultured Treponema sp. | reverse complement strand
CCCTCGCGGTTCCGGGAATTGTCGTGGTTGCCCTTCAGGCACAGCACATAGCCGGGTGAGAAGAGGATGGCCCGCGCAAGAACGTCCAGGGCCCCGAACCCCCGCCCCATCTCCTCGTCCATGGCCGCATGGAGCCGGAAGCCGCCGTAGTACTCCCGGTAGGCGTCCTGCCATCGCCCGGGGGCGTCCGGACCCTCGGAATGGACTATGTCTCCCAGGAATAAAAGAATCGCCCGGCCTTCCTCCAGAAGGTCGACGAGGGGGCGCTTTCCCCCCGGGGGCTTCCACTTGAGGGCCCTGCGTATCAGTCCGGCACGGGTATGCAGATCCGGGATCACGAGGGTCGGAAGATCCGGGGGCAGCCGCAGGAGCCCGCCCGGCTTCCCGTAGGCGTCGGGAGGACGCAAGCTGGGGTCCAGGGACTTCAGGACTCCGGCGGCGGCGCGGAGCCGTGCCCCAAGCCCCTTCAGGTTCGGCAGGTTCGTCCGGGATTCCGCCCTGCGGGCGCGTTCCAGGAGCAGCCTGCGCCGGGGGCGGGCTTCCCGGACCGCAGAACATTCGGTCCTATCGGGCGACGTCATCCCGGTTCTCCAGGGATTCCAGGAGGCTTTTCGCCAGGGGATCCTTGGGGTCCAGCTCCAGTGCCGTCCGGAAGAATCCCTCCGCCTCCTCCCTCCGCCCCTGCCGCAGGCAGAGTGTTCCGAGGTTGGAGACGATTTTGATGTTGTCCGGCTCCAGGCGGAGAGCCTCCTCCAGTCTTTTTCGGCATTCCGGGTATTCCCCGAGCTCCATGAGGCAGATCGCCAGTTCGTTGTACGTATCCGCGTCCTGGGCACCCAGTTCGATTGCCTTCTCGAAGGCCCGGCGGCCCTCCTCCCAGCGCCGGAGACGGCGGCACCCCCAGCCCAACAGGAACCATCCGTTCCAAACCTTGGGATAGGACTTTAGGAAGTCCCGGGCCTTCCCGACGCCCTCCTCCTCCCGGCCCAGGCGTATGAAGTCGTAGGCTTCCTTGAAAAGATTGTCCAGGTGTCCCTGGGTTTCTAGTTTGCGGACGATTTGGCGGGCCCGGGAAACCCTCTCCTCGTCCCTGCCCAGGCTGACGTAGGTTTCCAAAAGATCCCGGGCTTTCTCGAAGCTGCGGTTCTTGAGGTGGAAGAAAGCGGCCTCGTAGAAGGCCTCCGGAACAGGGGGCTCGAAGGTCAGGAGGCGTCGATAGAGTTCGAAGGCCCTCTCCGTGAACTCCTCCGCGAGTCCGGCGTTCTCGATGCGCTCGTATTCCGAGGCCCGGCGTTCGTAGACCGTGGCCAGGTTCAGGAGGGGTTCCGGACGGTCCGGGGCCATCCCGGCCAGGGCCCGGAAGATCTCCTCGGCTACGTCCAGGTCCCCGTTCCGGCTCTTGAGGATCCCCGCCTCGGAGAGTTCCGGCAGGATGCCGGGCTTGACGGTGGTCACGAAGCTCCGGTAGTAGGCGGCGTCCGGGTGGTCCGGACGATAGGCCAGGACCCGCAGCATGCCCGCCAGCACGGCCTCCAGCGCCAGCTCATCCGGCCGGAAGCGCTCCGGATCCCCGCCCGTCTCCACAGGCAGGGAAATGCCGGGGTCCAGGGTAAAGCCCCCTATGGACCGGGCGAAGCCCTCGGGCAACCGGAGGAAGAGTATGTTGCGGAGCGGGGAATCGTCGCCGGTTTCCGGTGCCATGCCGTTAACCGGCTTTCCTGCCGTCGCCCGGCTCGGCCGGGGCCTCGGCCCCTTCCTCGGACCGGGAGGCGCGCAGCTGGGTGATATAGTCGTTGACATGAATTTTATAGTTCATGGGCACATGCTGTTCTTCGAACTGTATGGCCACCGCGGTCAAGTCCTTCCGTCCCTCCACGTCCTCGTGGCGCACGATCTTCCCTTTAATGTCCAAGGACTCCCGGGGATCCTCGAACTCCATGCGGAGCAGGCATTCGCGGCCCACGAGGAACCTCGCCAGGCCCAC